>JBJTUI010000739.1:0-4077 GCA_046080625.1 Elainella sp.
CAAGTTCTTTGCTGCTGCCACAAACGGGTTCTCAATAGCTAGAGTAGACCGCAACAAGCTGATTCAAGATTGCTGACCTTAGCAGCCTACACCCTCTGTTTCTGCGGAGAGCACCGTCATTGGCAAGCGGACAACCGATCGGCGAATTGCTGTGGTTCAAGCCCGAATTAAAGTAAGCCGGGAGGAGGGTGTTTTATGAAACACTCTCATCTGGCAAAGTTATAGCAACGCTTGACTGCTTGAATTCTGACACGACAACTTTAGGTTGCTTAGACGACCTCTGGTTTCTTTATTAAAAAAACATTAACCCTTGATCCGGCGATATCGATTCTTTTTGAGGCTGCACAAAATAAATTGGCACCGGGAGGGCTTCACCCTTGCGGCTACTCCGGCCCCCTCTCGGCAAGATTCAAACAGACTGGAGACAATCTACTCGATGGCCGTCTACTCAATGGCTGGAGCTGGACAGGGCGTGGCGTTCGGGAAGTTCAGGAGTTCACCCATTGAAAAACAGACGAACGGATTTTCCGGCACGGGAGGTGGGCCAGCAGCAACCCAGAGCAGCAGGGGTTTCGATTCAAAAATCGCCTGACGCTGGGCTCCGTTGCCGCCCGGACTGGCGTTGTCATCGAACAGATCCAGGGGGCTGTCCTCCAGGGTTTGGGGATTGACGCGGTCGCGCAGAATCCGACTCATGGCGACTTCGTTGATCTGTCCATAAAAGCTGTCCCGCCCTGCCGGATCGAGCAATTGCTGGTAGCGGACAAACCGCAGCAGGCTCGATTCTTCTGGTTCGATCTGTTTGTCGAACATCTCCTCGGAGGCAAAGTGATTGGTGGCGTAAAGGATATCGTCTGCGGCCATGGGGCGCACATGAAACGCGGTGCCGGAAAACTCGAAAACGCCCGCCTGCTGGGATTTACCGTCTGCGGTCATGATCAGGTTGGGCCGTACCCTGGGCTGGGTGGCCATGAAGTTGGCGGCTTCTTCAAACTGGGTCGCGCCCTGCAAAATTTCTGCCATGAACTGGACGTTGCTGCCGCCGTAGGGAGACAGTCCGGTTTCGTCGGTAACGGCAGTGTCTAACCCAACCGTAATGCTGGCAACATTCATGCCGGAATTGGGCCAGACGACGCCGGGATAGGTAACGAAGACATGGGGTAGACCATTCTGGGGTTGCCGCACGAATACGACCGGGTTATCGATCAAGTAACGCATCGGCGTCGAGCTGTCAACGGTACTGCCGTGGTAGAGGTTGCCGTTCAGGGTAGCTGCCCCTGTGGCAACAAACTGACTACAGCCTTCCCAGAGCAGCTCCTGGGGCAGGGCGTTGCCAAAGGCATATTGGTAGACATCGCCATAGGCCAGCACCATGCAGGCGTCATAGGTCAGGCCAATCTCTTTAGCGCCTTCGGCCATACCGCGACATTCCTCCATGACATAGGGGAAAGAGCGCTTTTCGGCCAGTCGGGCCAGACCGATGCCCCGACCCACGATGTCGAGCAGGGTGATCACCGGCTGGGACAGGGAGGCAATTTCCTGCTTCAGCAGCTGGCCATGCTGAAAACCCATTTCGTAGGGCGTTCCCGTCAGCCAAACCACATTGATATTGCCAATCTTCTCCTTATGGGCAGGCACGGGCTGCCAGTTGGCTGGCAAATACTGGGCCCGCTGTTCTGCCGAGATTTGCAGCGGCTCGACCTGGGGCTGGGTCACGGGCGGCACCGGCTGCCCCGTACATTCTTCGGCTCCCACCGTGCGCTGAACATTAACCAGAAAATTCTCCAGCGATACCACCGCGCCGCCGACCCCACCGCTGGTTTGGAACTGCTTCACCCGATTGCCGATCTGGATCAGCTTGCCCGCATCCACAAACAGCTGGGGGTGGGGATAGTTCTTCAGCACCTCCAGCAGCGAGACCGTGCCGTCATCCAGCGTTGACAGCAGCAGGGCCGACCGCAGGGATTGAATATTGGCGATCCTGGAGGGGGAATGGAGCACCTGTCCCATCTGGTACAGCAGGTATTCGCCCACGACGTTGCTCAGGGTTTTATCGAGAAACAGGCCGTCTACCTGAATTGTCTGGTTGAGCAGAGTCCGCAGGCCATCGCGATCGACCTGGGCCACATTGAGGTAAAACTTCCAGGCTCGCGGCAGTTCACCCGTGTTGGCAAAGTGGGTCAGCTCTTGCAGGGAAATCGGCAGCCGCAGTGGCCCTAGGGCAATCACCAGATCTCGGTCGGGCAGGTCGGCGGCGTTGATGGGCGCAGTAGGCGGACTGCTTGAGTTCTGGGCCAGAGTCTTGACGGCGGCCTGGGAGCTGGTCACGGGCGTGAAGGCTGGCTGACTAAGGGCGGTAGAGTCGCTGGGCTGATCGAGCAGAGCGTAGATTGGCTTACCCTGGGCATCGCAGACCAGTTCGGGGATAAACTGCTCGGCCACATAGAGCACGGGGGCCAGCCGCGTCACCAGCAGGGAGACGTTTTCATACACCGGCAGCAGCTGGCCCAGAGACAGCCGCACCGTACCGCTGGGATAGTTCTCCAGCAGTTCTAAAACCGTAAACTTCTTGTCTTTACGGGTCGATTTTTGAAAAGCCTGACTCAGGCGATCCAGCTGATCTTCACGCCGTAGGGGTTCACCTAACGCCTTGTTGACCTCCAGCAGGGCAAACTCGGTGGGAACCAGCGGCAGTCTCACGAAGGGCAGCTCTCTGGTCAGGGCTTCCCGCACGCTGTCTGGATCTTGCTCGGCCTCAGCCAGAAAGGTTTGCAGTTCGGGGGTGAGCGTCCCTCCCTCAGCAAACGTCTTCACCTCGCCCAGGGGCAGGCTGAGCCTTTTGTCGTAATACTGCAACAGCACGGTGTCGGCGGCGTGGGCGCGGCTGACGGTGAGCAGAATCCCCAGAACCACCAGCAGCCCATACCAGAGGGCCGAGCGTTTCCAGGACCAGCGAATTGACTGGAGGCGGGACATCAGGGAGCTTAAATGCATCTTCGTCTAGCTAACGGTAAACGGACTGGAGGGGCAGAGAATCTATCCCACACCTCAGAAATCTTACAAAGAATCCTGGCCACTCGGACAATCAGTAATCTTCTTGAAAGAATGACAAAACTCATAGCAATTCTTTTTGAAGCTGCCCAAAATCAATGGGGGTCAAGGGGGCTGCGCCTCGTGGGGACGGAGTCCCCACACCCCTCGTTCTATGCAGGCTCACAGAAAATTGGTATCAGCCCCTTCTGCTCAGGCCTCTGCCCAAATCACTCGACCAGAGCTAAAGGCCCGCAGGCTGCTCTCGGTTGCGGTCAGGCTCTCGGTCTGGAGCAGCAGTTGACCCCGCCCATCAATTCCGGCGGCGATTCCGTTCAGGGTGGCCTGGGGCAGGGCTAGCTTAATCGGCTGGTGCAGCAGGGCATCGCGCTGGCGCAGGGCGGGCAGCAGTACCTCCAGTCCGACAGGCCGCTGGGAGCGAAGGCTGGCCCGATCGCCTGCTGAGAACAGGTCGGCCACCTGGAGCAGGTAGTGGCGCAGCTGGCGCAACAGGGCAATTTCGTCCGGGACAGAACGGCTGAGCTGGTGCAGGCTGATGGCTCGCCCTGCCAGAACGGATACGGCATCTAGCTCCGTGGCTCTGGTCCCCAACTCGCTTATTTCAAACTCGCTTGTTCCAAACTCGCTTATTTCAAACTCGCTTACTTCAAACTCAATCGCCCGATTCAGCCCAATTCCCACCACCACCTGCTGGGCTGAAGCCGCTTCACAGAGAATCCCGGCCAGCTTGCGGCGGTCTACCAGCACGTCGTTGGGCCATTTCAGCTTGAGGCGATCGCCACAGTCGGGCAGCAGGTCTTCCACAGCATAGATTACCGCCAGCCCCGCCGCCAAACTCAGTCCGGCCAAACTAGCCAGCCCTTTCAGCACCACGCTGGCCGTCAACACACCGGGCGGCGCATACCAGAGGCGGCCCTGCTGACCGCGCCCCTGGGTCTGCCTGCGGGTAAACACCACGGCTCCATGGGGCAACTGCTGGATCTGTTCCAGCGCCCAGGTGTTGGTGCTGGGGCAGGTGTCTAGCTC
>JBJTUI010000740.1:0-3551 GCA_046080625.1 Elainella sp.
CCAGTTCCAGCTGAAGGACGGCCTGGTTCTGCTGAAATAGCGGTTGCAGCAACTGTAGAACCTGATTGAGCAGGGGCTGAACGGCCACAGACTTAATTTCCAGCCTCACCCCTTCCGTCTTGTTGCGGTAGGCTTCCAGCAGGGAGTCTAGCTTGCAGCGCTGAATCTCACCCGACTGAATCATCAGCTCCAGGGTTTTGCGAGGAATGGTAATCGGATCGCCCGACTGATGCTGTAGATTCTGAAGCACCATCAGCGTTCCCATCACGGTAGTTCGCAAATCGTGGGCAATGGCATGAAAGAACACGTCTTGCAGTTGACTCATCTCACCCAGTTTGGCCAAATTCATTTCAAGTTGAGCGGTGCGGTCGGCCACCTGCTGCTCTAGAGTGCTGTTGAGCTGCTGCACCTGCTGGTAGAGCTGCCCCTGCTGAAGCGCAATCGAAACCTGGATGCCCAGCTGCTCCAACAGCTCGATTTCCAGGGGCTGCCACTGGCGGGGGCCGGCGCACTGGTGGCAAATCAGCAGTCCAAACAGCGGCAGTTGGTCAGACTCGGGGGCAGACAGCAGGGCCACACCAATCCCGGCCTTGATCTGGTAGAGGTCGTGGTATTGGCGAATAAACGGCGTAGCCTCCTGCTGGGACGTGTCGTTGACCACGCAGATATGCGAGTCGGCAAAAATCGATTGGATTTCGGAATAGACGCTGGCATCGCTGGTCTGGTTCAGGGCAGAGGACCAGCCGGGCAGCACGGCCTCTGCTGTTACCCGACCATTGCCCATGGCGTCAAATCGACAGATAAACACCCGGTCGGCCTGCAAAAACTGCCGCACTTCCTGGACGGTGCGGTTCAAGATTTCGTCCAGATCCAGCGACTGGCGAATCCGCAGCCCCATCTCTCCCAGCAGGCGATTGCGCTCGGCGGTGAGGCGCAGCTTCTCTTCGGTCTGTTTATAGTCCGTGATGTCGAGCAGGATGCCGGTAGCATGGGTGGGGCCAATCGCCACCTGGTCTTCGACCACTCGTTCGCTGCCGTCGGGCAGCAGCAGCCGGTAGGTCAGGCGGTAGGGAATTTTCTGGGTCAGGGCCTGATCGAGAGCCGCCGCCACTCGCTCGCGATCTTCGGGGTGGACGGCCTGAAGCAAGGTTAGCAGGTCAGGCGCAGTGCTCTGGACAGCCAGCCCCAGCAGCCGATACAGCTCGTCCGACCAGACCCACCGCTGGGTTTTGAGTTCGAGATCCCAGTTGCCCAGTTGGGCAATCTGCTGGGCCTTGGCCAGACTCATCTGGCTTTGCTTCAGCATCGCCCCGACCCGCCGCCGCTCTGCTGCCATGGTGGCCAAAACCAGGCTCGTCAGGGTGACGACAGCCAGAAACGCCTGCTGCAAAAAGATCAGCTGGCGAGTAATCGAAGTCGCCATCGCAAAAGGGCCGTTGCCCGCCATGGTGCCGCTGACTGCCACCATCGAGAGCAAAAAACTGGCTGCAATCCCCAGGGTTTGACCAAACCGCAGGGCGGCCCAGATCACAAACGGAAAAGGTAAATATTCAATCGGATATTGCAGCAGCACCGCCGTGGGGCGCAGGTAGAAAATCGCCAGACTCAGGCCCAGCAATCCGCCAAAGCAGAGCAGCTTTTCTGCCAGTCTGGGCACCTCTATCAGTCTGGACACCTGCCAGCGGGTTTGGCGCTCGGCCTGCCAGCGGCCCAGCTGGCGTCTCAGCAGCAGCAGCAGCGGCGTAAACACCAGAATCCCCATGCTGTCGCCCAGCCAGTAGGTCCACCAGACCCGTCCAGCCTGATCCCAGGTGATCTGATGGGTGAGCAGGCTGAAGCCACTGCTGATCGTGGCGTTGAACAGGGGCGCGCCCAGGGCCGCCAGCACAATAAACCGGAGGGCGTCTTGCAGCCGCTCCAGGCCAATGCGAAACCCAACCCAGCGCAACATTGTGGCAGCCAGCAGCGCTTCCAGAGTTGCCCCCAGAGCCGACCCTGCCGCCGACAGCCAGGAAACCCCCAGCCACTGGCCCACCAGCAGCACCCCCAGCGTCACGCCAGGCCATACCCGTCGCCCCTGACTGAGCAAAACAAACAGGCTGATGCCAGCGGGCGGCCAAACCGGAGAGGGCTCAAGGCCCAGCTCCAGGCTGGAGAAAATCAGCTTAGCGACCAGTAAATACAACAGGGCCGTCAACCCCACCGAAAGGCAATATTGCCAAATCAGCTGTTTGACATAGGACAGGCTGAGAAAGCGTGCCAGAAAGCGCGCCATATAGCTCTGCAAAAATCGGGCTGAAGCCAAACTCTTTCACCTCCCCTACCCTCAAACCTGCCACAGGAAGATTCTAGCCCAGTCGGTTTGGTGGTCTGGGCAGGGTAACGTCCATACAGGCATGAGTAATCTATGATTAGGGTGGCGCAAAACTCAAGCAGGCCACTTCCCCCAGACGGATGACCCCCAGGCTAACCCGACTGACCTGAACCGGGGCTGGGCAGGTTTTTTCTACAGTATTTTCTTTTCTACTTTTCATAACAGCTTGTTCTACAGGATCGGGCCATGACCTACGACACCTACGACACCCAACCCAACCGCGAATGGTGGGCTCAGCGCTGGATCGACGTACTGGAATCGTTTGGCTGGGTGCGGCGCTTGGCCCGAGCCCGCAACTACGCTCGCGAAGGCAATGTCCTGAAGATTGAGTTTAACGCCTCCAAGGTCACGGCCCTGGTACAGGGCACCGCTCCCGAGCCCTACCGGGTATCCCTCTCTCTCGACCCGTTTGACGACGAACAGTGGCAGTATGTGATCGAATCACTGTCGGAGCGGGCAATCTTCTCGGCCAAGCTGCTGGCGGGCGAAATGCCGCAAAACATCGAAGAGGTGTTTACCGCAAACGGCCTGAGTCTGTTTCCCCTGACTAAATTCGACATTCACAGCAAATGTTCCTGTCCCGATCCGGCCAATCCCTGTAAACATATCGGGGCAGTTTATTACCTGCTGGGCGACCGGTTTAGCGAAGATCCGTTCGTGCTGTTTCAGCTGCGGGGCCGCACCAAAGACCAGCTCATCGCCGCCCTGCGCCAGCTGCGCAGCACCCAAACCGAAGAAACCGTTGCCATGCCGGATGTCGCCCCCCAGCGCCGCGACCTCGATCTGGATCGATTCTGGCAGTACAACGAACAGCTAGAGCCTTCTCTGGTCGTAATCACGCCGCCGCCCAGCAGCGAAACCGTATTAGACGTGTTGGGGCCACTGCTAAAATCCGACGCTGCGGCCCCCACAGCAACACAGCACACCCTGGAATACCTCAAATCGATCTACGCCCAGGTGAGCCAGCAGGCTGTAATGACCGCGATGACCGCAGCCAGCCAGGACTAAAGCCCCCACCTCCCCACCTCCCCATCTCCCCCACCCTCCTGTAAAACCTGCAACGATCCATTCCCCCCATCCCGGCGTAGGATAGAAGACGGTTATTGGTGAGGAACTCTATGCTGTTTTCAGGCGCAAAACCAGCCCTGCTCGTTCTGGCAGATGGCACAGCCTATCC
>JBJTUI010000741.1:0-4602 GCA_046080625.1 Elainella sp.
GCGGTATTCCATAGCGAGGAATCTGGCCACCGACATGGTGGGAATCTGGCTGGCCGGACCGGCGGAGGGCAGCGCCTCGAACTGGACCAGGGCGGCATTGAGTCGAGACTCGGCAGCATTGATCTGCGCCTGGGCGGCAGCGATCTCTCGCTCCAGATCCGCCTGCTCAGCCTCGATCGGCGATTTACGGGCAATGAGGACAGCTTTCTCCGCTTGCAGGCGATTTCGCTCTTCTGGCGTAGTGCGGGGATCGGCTAAGCGCTGGTCGATGATTTGGATCTGGCGGTCGATCGCAATCAGCCGGACGCTCAGGGCAGTCCGGCGCGTCACCAGGAACTGCATAGGTCGCCGCAGTTCCTCGATATAGCCCCTCTGGCCAGCCAGAACCTGACGGAATAGGGCAATTGCGCTGGAGCGATAGCGCGGATCGTCAAGCAGGTCATGAATTTGGCGGATGGCCTCATCCGTGAGCTCGCCGGTCCACTGCAAGGTCCACTGGTCGGGGTTGTCGGGCGTGATGTTCAGGTTAAAAATCGACTGGGGCAGGGGTGGGGTGGCAGACGGCGGGCCGTAGGGGAATCTGGCCTGGGCTACCTGGAGCCGCAGCCGCAGCCGCTCAACGGCTGGATCAAACAAGAGCTGTCGCAGGGTTTCTGTCTGGGCCAGACTGAGTGACCCAACCCAGGTAAGTTCGGGTTTTGTCGGATCAAGCTGCTGAATCGCAGGGCTGCCGGTCGGTGAACTGACCAGATCGCCAGGGAAATCGGCTGACGTGAGTAGAGGCACGGCCCCGATTACAAAATCAGCTCTCCGCACCACCGCTGGGTTAGTTTCTGTTTGATTCAGCAGAGCCAGCAAAACGACCTTTAGCTTGGCGTCGCACAGGTTCGCCAGGTCGATCACCGCCTGCGGACTGCTGAGGGGGGTGGAGCTATCGAGCAGCAGCAGCGTCAGGGCCAGATTCAGGTAGCTGAGGCCGGGAATTTTGGCCAGGGAGACGGGCTGATCGGTCGGGGCGATCACGTCACTGCGCACCAGGCCGCTAGCGTACCAGCGCTCTAGCAGTTCCTCGTCGGTGGCGATCCCGGCCTGTTTCAACAGCTCCAGTTCGGCAATAGTCGGAATCATCACCTGCTGAAGCGTTCGGCGGTCGGTGCTGCCGAAGACCCCATACCACTTGAGCTGCTGGGTTTGAATGTTCCAGCGATCTCCCAGGCCCGGAAAACTGTAGGGATGGAGCAGCGCCACCAGACTCACCTGGACGAGAGAGAGGCGGAGCAGATAGTCGGCAGAAACCTTGGCTCGCGGGGGCGCAATTGCCTCGAAGTGCCCCAAAAAGGATTTGCCCAACTGCCGCAGCTTGTACTGTTCGGGCTGGTTTTCTGGCTGGCCCTCTGGCTGGTCCAGCAGCGCTTCGACCTGCACCGCCAGGTCGCCTTCTAAAATCTGGATGATTTGATATACCACTTCCAGGTCGGGCAGAGCGCTGGGCGAACGCCAGTGCTGCGATTCTTCCCAGCCGGTTTGGGGAGCTTCGCTGGGCCACTGCTGTCGCACGGTTGCTGGCAGGCTGTCCCACAGACAGTTCAGGGGAATGCTGACCTGCAACACCGCCAGATCCGGCAGGGAGTCCGCCGGGGCCAGACTGATCGGCTGATTGGACGGCTGATTGGCTGGCTGATCGGGCAACTGGGCCGCCAAAAGCGCCCTGAAGGTTTGACCAGACAGGCTGTGGCCGACCGCCGTGGCCGAGGGCAGGGGCGAGCGATACTCGAAATCCTTGTGGATGACGCGATTGATTTCCGAGACCTGATGGTCACTCTGGGCGATGGTCAAAAGCTGGTGCTGATAGAAAAACGGCAGCGTATCCCACTGCAACACCAAGGCTCCCTGCTGGAAGTTGCCCAGCCGCTTGGGCAGATCCAGACTGCGCAGATCGGCCTGAATTTGCAGCAGGTCTTCGGGGCTGAGCCGATCCAGGTCGGTGTCTCGGAGGGGGATGCGCTGGAAGTTGAGATGGTCTGGCGCGTTGGGTTTCCCTGGCAGTTCCTCAGGGGCATATCCGTCTGCGTCCAGCTTCAGCTTCAGCGCTGGCCGGTCGGGCTTGATCTGCTCCAGGGCGTTGATCCGCTGCACCCAGTCGTCGCCCGTGGCGGCGCTATAGGCAAAGCGGCGCAGCAGCGTAAAGGCCACCTGCCGAAACTGGAGCTGCCGGGCCAGGGTCTGGTTGCGCTCGATCAGGGTTTGCTCTGGATGCTGGGCGATGATCACCTCCCAGGTGCGTCCCGGCGGCACTGGCTGACCGGGGCTAGAGGGCGGATCGAGCCGGGCCGAGCTGAGAATCACTGGCGGTGTCAGGGGCTGGATGCGGTCTAACACCAAATCCAAACCGCCTTGCGACGGGTCAGGCTGAACGGCGTTCTGGGCGCGAATCGCTCGCCGCTGCTCCTCGGTCTGGTTGGGGAACAGCAGGGGCGAAGTCAGCAGACTATCCCAGAGCAGGGCATAGCGGTGGCTGGGGCGGATGTAGTAGCGGTAGGTATGTGCCCACTTGTCGGCGATCAGGTAATCGTAGGTCAGCCTGCCGCTGGCATCGGGCGTGGCCGGAGCGGGTGTATCGACGCGGGGGTAGGCGGTGGCCAGCCAGGGACCGTCTGGAGTGGCAGCCAGAGCGGCAGGAGCAGCAGTCGGCACAGCCGCCGCCTTGAAGAAGCGCAGCAGCCAGAGCAGCAGATCGGGCAGACTGGCCGTCAGAGCCTTGGCCTCGGTGGGAACCTGAATAGCAACCGTAGAGGTGCTACTGTTCAATGATTCGGCATAGCGCTGGAAACGCTGCCAGTTCTGCTGAGCCGGGGTTAAACTCCCCGATTCAGGCAGGGCAAACGCCGCCGCGAGCTGTTCTGGGTTGGCGGTGAAGTAGGCCGTGAGCGGGCTGTAGATCGGCAGCGGAGCCAGCTCAACCTCTAGCTCAACCTCTGCTTCTCCAGATTTTTGGATTTGCTTGACGACAGGCGGCTGGGTCGTGCGGAGCAGCAGGTTCACCTCGCCGCTCAGAGGCACAGTAACGGTGCGCTCGATTTTCTGGCCTGTTGCCGCCAGCTCAACCTGGCCGCTGCCCGGATCGGTCTGGTCGATCAAACTCAGCGGAGCCCGCAACTCAAACCGCAGCTTGATCTGGCTCTTGCTGTCGCCGCTGATCCTGACGCGATAATACTGCTGCTGCTGTTGAATTGTGGGCCGCAGGCTCACCTGAAGCAGGGCCAGCAGACCTTCCGGGGGGACTGTGCCTGACGACTCCAGGCTGATGCTATTTGCAGCTTGAAACAACAGCTCGCCATGGAGGTGGGGATAGACATGGCCATAGCTCTGCCTCAGATCGGCAAATTTTGCTGCCAGCAGATTCAGCAGATCGTTCCCCGTCACATACTCGCCGGTATTAGCAAGCTGCACCGTGAAGGCCGCAGTCAGGCCAAATCGCTGCAAAATTCCCCAGCCGTAGGGGTCGGCTGTTTCGGCGGTGGACTGCAAAAAGCTGGCCAGGGTCTGGGGCTGGAGCGGTGGACTGGTCTGGAGCGCCACCCGGTAGCGGGGTCCGGCTTCAGGGCCATCGGGCTGATCCTGCAAAATCTGGATCAACTCCTCCAGGAAGGGGTGCAGGGCTGTAGCTCGCCCGCTGGTTGCGGCACTGGCGTCGGTCAGACCCGACCATTCCGGCCAGACCAGAATCGACTCGCGCCAAGAATACCAGGTGCTTTCCTGGATCTGCGCTCCCGCAGTGCGGGCCTCTGGGTTCTCCCGGTAGAGTCGCCGCCGCTCCACCTGGCTGGGATACCAGGCTTCCCATTGGTTAGTAGCAAGGGTGTCTCCCGGCGTCAGCAGCAGGTCAGCCGCTGCCAGCATCTGTACGGTCTGGCGCAAACGCAGGGCGTCGGCCAGCAGATCGGGGCTGTTAAACGTGGCGTTGGTATGGGCATCGATATCCAGCTCCAGCAGGTCATAGCTGGCGGTGAGCGCCAGAGGATAGCGCTGGCCCTGACTTGGCCCCCGATTCCAGCGGAAGCGAATACAGCGCAACCCCGCCGGATGCACCTGGTAGCTGAGCGAATCCGCACTGCCCTGGAACCGGTAGCCCGTCGGCATCGGCACATGGGTTTCCCCAACCGTGGCCCGCTGGTCTTCCGGAGGCAGCAGCGCCAGCGCCAGTGGTTTAGGCAGCCATTCCAGCTCAGCGGGCTGGCGTTCTTCCAGTTGGGGTGCGGCCTGCGGCTGTCTGGATTCTGGCTGAGAACTACTCCGCTGCTCGAACTTGAGCAAAACCTGTACCGGGGCCAGAGCCGAGAGGACGCCATTCACCGATTCGGTCTGGATAAACAGCGTCCAGGCTTCCGGCTGCCAGTAGCGGGGCAAAATGCCGTTCTGGCGCAGCACCTCCTGTGAAACGTAGGCGAGCCGCTGACGACTGCTGCCCTGATTGTTGCTTTGATCGCTGTTCGGATCGCTAAACTGAACGAGCTGAAGCGGAATTTTGATATCGGTGGGCAGGGCGCGGGAGTTGCTGGTGGGCAGCAGTTTGCTGCGGGGCCGCTGGGTCGAGCTGTCGAG
>JBJTUI010000742.1:0-8223 GCA_046080625.1 Elainella sp.
GACTATGAGCGGCTCCCGAAGCATCAAGAGGGTATGGTGTATGTTGCAATGATTCGGTTGATGCTGCGACGATTGGAAAACAATCGCAGGAAATGGAACAACAAAGAAGCTTAACCTCTATTTACAAACACCCTCTAAGAACTTCGCTGAGAGTGCAAAATCTTTTACGGAACTCCAAAAAACTAAGCAGGTCGGTGCAGTTGTTTATAGAATAGTGGAGGTCTGGGGGCTGCGCTCCATCTTTGGTTTAATCAAACCCACCTACTTACATTTCGTGTGAAGCTTTGATTCGAAATAAAGAATCTGTAAATTGGCGTCAAAACCATTGGACTCCCGCTCAGCCTCAAAGCTGAGAACGGTTGAGAACGCCTGACTAAAATTTAAAACATCAACTTTTCTATACTTAAACTGATATTTCACCCTGGTTTCATCTTTTTAGTGGAAGCTAAAGCTAGATTAATAATCAGGTTATACCAATTCTTTTTGAAGCTGCACAGAATAAATGGGGGTCAAGGGGGCTTCGCCCCCTTGTGGGGACTCCGTCCCCACACCCCTCTTTCTATGCAGGCTCATAGAAAATTGGTATTAAGGAATTGAGGGTGACGAGTTGAGAATAAGGGGTTGAGGTTGGCAATGGGAGATATCAATCGACGACGGTTTCTCATGCTCAGTACCGGAGCGGCTGGCAGTGCTCTCCTGGTTCGCCATCTGGCAGAACGAGCGGCGGCTGAGCAGGGGTTTGCTGCACCAAGGGCTGGTGTCGCCTCGCTGATTCAGAGTCAGGATGGGTTGCTAGATGTCTCTCTGGAAGCAGCGTCTAGCAGGATCAGGCTGGGCGATCGACAGGTCAGGTTAAGTAGCTACAATGGCCAAACTCCCGGCCCTCGGTTAGAAGCAAAACCGGGCGATAGGGTGCGGATTCGCTTCACGAACCGGCTCGACCAGCCCACCAATCTGCACTATCACGGCTTACATATTTCGCCCCAGGACAAGGCGGACAATATTTTCCTCAGCGTTCCTTCTGGCGAAACCTTCACCTATGAGTTCACAATCCCAGCCCATCACCCATCTGGCATCTTCTACTATCACCCCCATTTACACGGCACCGTAGCCGAGCAGATTTTCGCTGGCCTGGGCGGCGTTTTTGTCGTGCGGGGCGATTTAGACGAGATTCCCGAAATTCGAGCGGCCCAGGAAGAGTTTTTGTTCCTGAAGGATTTTGGCTTTGATGCCAGAGGACAGATTGCTGCACCGGGACACATGGACTTGATGCAGGGCCGGGAGGGGCCAGTCGTCACCGTCAACGGCCAGATCACCCCAGATTTGACAATCGCGACGGGCGGATTGTTGCGTCTGCGCCTCGTGAACGCCTCGGCGTCCCGATTCTATCGTCTGGCTCTAGAAGACCATCCCCTGTATTTGATCGCCACCGATGGGGGAGCCATCGCCCAACCCGTTGAGCTGTCAGAACTGCTGCTGACTCCAGGAGAGCGGGCTGAGGTGTTGATCAAGGGAGATCGGCCTGCCGGACAATATCGCCTGTTGAACCTGCCCTACAGCCGGGGCGGCATGATGATGGGTATGGGGCACGGTATGGGTAGCATGACCGGCATGGGGCACGGCATGAGGCAAACAGAAGCAAAGCCCCAGGTTTTAGCAATGCTTAGCTATCGGGGGGCTGTCTCACCTCTGCCCCTGCCCCAAGAACTGCTGACGGTTGCAAGCCTGCCCGAGCCCGTGAAGCGCCGCCGGATTGAACTCTCGATGGCGATGGGATCAGGTATGACAATGGCCAATCCATCTGGCCATGCTGGTGTGGGTGGTATGCCAATGCAGTTTCTGTTCAATGGCCAGCCGTTTGACTCGACCCGGATAGACGCAACTGCAAAACTCGATACGGTTGAAGATTGGGATCTGGTCAATCTTGACCCAGACGGCATGGAACACCCATTTCATCTGCATGTGAATCATTTTCAGATCATCAGACGCAACGGTCAGCCCGAACCCTACCAGGCCTGGAAAGATACAGTGCTGATACGCCAGAATGAAACCGTGCGAATTCGCATTCCGTTTCGGAATTTTGTCGGTAAAGTGGTCTACCACTGCCATGTTTTGGACCACGAAGACTTGGGCATGATGGGCCTTGTAGAGGTGCAAGTCTAGACTATCAGCAAGTTCAGCTACCCACATGCCTATCGCCTGCGGTCAACTTTGACTCGTTTGTTGGGGTCTTGCTTCTGGACCCAGCTCAAAAACTTCTGAAGCTGCGGATCTTGCTGGAGCTTTTCTAAACTATTGAGATGCAGGGCCAGGTAGGAGTTGTCGTAGAGAGTATGAATTTGGCGGTGGCAGGCAGCGCAGATTTGAATGGTGGGGCTGGGGTCAAGACCTTTGCGCTTGGTTTTCTGACGCGGGATCAAATGATGTTCTGTGAGAGCGGGCAGCTCTCGGTGGCAGAGTTCGCAGGATTGCAGCATTGCTGGAAATAGCAAAGAAGTCAGCAGGATATTGCAGCAGAATAGATTGATCTTAACAACGGCCTGCTTCAGCTAACAGCAGGAATACCGGACTTGCGAGTGGGGATACCCCCAGGCTGGGGCTTTTGCTGGCCTACCGGTGGCGCGGACCAACCGCTAAATTCCCTGCTGTGTTTCTGAGGAGCGAATCGGGGGAGACGACACCTGGTTCGCCTTGGGTTTACTGACCAGAAACCACCAGAGTTCCAGTCCGATTAAACCGATTCCGGCTGCCGTGACGCCTAGCCTGACGCCCAGCGGCTGTTCAATTCGCTCAAACTCCTGACTTGAAGACGCGCTATGGGACGACATGGGGGCTGTGGGTGCAGCAGTTGTCGGGCCGCTGAGCAGTAGGCTGAATCCAGTCAATAGGCCGAGTAGACGAATCATGATGGGTTCCTGAATGTTGGGGTCCTGAATAAACCAGACTCAGTGGATCGGGCGGGGCTGGAAGTTGCGCAACCGCAGGGCGTTGCTCACCACCGAAACTGAGCTGAACGCCATCGCGGCACCGGCAATCACTGGGCTGAGCAGCCAGCCGAACACCGGGTAGAGAATGCCTGCCGCGATCGGGATTCCGGCCACGTTGTAGATAAAGGCAAAGAACAGATTTTGCCGGATGTTGCGTAGGGTGGCGCGAGAGAGCTGGATGGCGGTGACGATGCCCTGCAAATCGCCGGAAATCAGGGTAATGTCGCTGGCAGCAATCGCGACATCGGTACCGGTGCCAATCGCGATGCCGACATCGGCCTGGGCTAGCGCCGGAGCGTCGTTGATCCCGTCTCCCACCATGGCGACGATCTTGCCTTCAGACTGGATGGCCTGCACCATTGCCGCCTTCTGGTCGGGTCGCACCTCTGCCACCACCCGGACAATTCCCACCTCACGGGCAATCGCTTCCGCCGTCTGCTGGTTGTCGCCGGTCAGCATCACCACCTCTAGACCGAGGCGTTTGAGGGCACGGACTGCCGCCTGGGAAGAGGGCTTGAGGGCGTCGGCAATCCCAATCACAGCCCCCAGACTGCCATCCACGGCCAGCCAAACTGCGGTCTTGCCGCTGGCTTCTAGCTGGGTTTTGCGTTCTCGCAGCGGTTCCGTCTGAATCTGCAATTCATCCATCCAGCGCTGGGTGCCAATCTGTACCTGATGTCCCGCAACGTATCCCTGAACGCCGCTGCCTGCGACTGCCTCGAAGTCCTGGGCCGCAACTAACTCAACCTGCTGGGATGCGGCATAGCGCACCACGGCTTCTGCCAGCGGATGTTCCGAGCTGTGTTCTAGCGAAGCTGCCAGCTGGATTAATTTGATCTCGTTGGCGTTCGCCGTACCGTTCAGCGTGACGAAATCGGTGACGGTGGGCTTGCCCTGGGTCAGGGTCCCCGTCTTGTCGAGCACGATGGTCTGGATGCGGTGGGCCAGCTCTAGGCTTTCTGCGCCTTTGATCAAAATGCCGTTCTCGGCCCCTTTGCCCGTGCCAACCATGATCGAAGTGGGCGTGGCCAGCCCCAGGGCGCAGGGACAGGCAATGATCAGCACCTCCACCATGGTCAGGATCGCCAGAGTCAGGTTGCCCATCAGGTTAAACCAGACCAGAAAGGTGAGGATGGCAATCGCGATCACAACGGGCACGAACCAGCCCGTGACCCGGTCAGCCAATCGCTGGATCGGCGCTTTTGAGCCCTGGGCCTGCTGCACCAGCTGGACAATTTGGGCCAAGAAAGTATCTTTGCCGACGCGGGTGGCGCGAAACTGGAAGCTGCCGGTTTTGTTCAGGGTGGCACCAATTACCGGATCGCCCGCCTGCTTTTTCACCGGCAGACTCTCCCCCGTCACCATCGATTCGTCAATCGTAGAAGCGCCGCTGAGGATTTCCCCGTCTACCGGAATTTTCTCGCCGGGCCGCACCACCACCACATCGCCTACCCACACGTCCTGAATCGGCACCTCCTGCTCCTGGCCGTTGCGGATGACTCGGGCCGTGCGGGCCTGGAGACCCATGAGTTTGCGGATTGCCTCTGAGGTCTGGCTTCTGGCTCGCTGCTCGAACAGCCGCCCCAGCAGGATCAGCGTGATCACAAAGGCGGTAACTTCGTAGTAGACGGCGGGTTTCAGCCCCTGAGCCAGCAGAAAGTCGGGGAACAGGGTGACAAATAGCGAATAGAAATAGGCGGCGGCGGTGCCGAGAGCGATCAGGGTATCCATCGTGGCGTTGTGGCGGCGGAACGCCTTCCAGCCGTTGACAAAAAACTGCCTGCCGCACCAGAACAGCACCGGAGCCGTCAGCACTGCCTGGAACCAGAAGTTGTGCAGCCAGCTGGGGATGAAGGGCAGGTGCAGGCCGGTCATAGCGGGCAGACTGCCGATTGCCAGAATCGCGCTGATTCCGACTCCTACCCAGACCTTGCGCCGTAAGGCTCGGGTTTCGGCCAGACGGGCCTGGATGTCGGCCTCGTCGGCCCCGGTCAACTGCTGTTCCTGGGGCGAGGCCGCATAGCCGGCTGCGCTGACGGCAGCCTGGATCTGATCCAACGTGGCGCGCTGGTTGTCGTAGGTGACGCTGGCCTGCTCGGCCCCAAAGTTAACCGCAACGTCTACCACACCCGGCACGGCGCGAATTGCCTGCTCGACGTTGCGGGCACAGGCGGCGCAGCTCATGCCGCGTAGCTTGAGCGTGATATGTTCAGTTGTCATGCGGCCTCTCCTGCAAATCGTGGGTCGGCTGGCGGGTGCGGCCAGTTTCAGGCCACGGTGTATCCAGCCAGAGCAATGGCGTTGCGAACCGCAGCTTCGTTGGCCTGGGTGTCAATATTGACCTGTTTGGATTTGGGCTCAGCGTCGATTTTCGCGGCGGGATCGAGCGCTTTCACGGCTCGGGTAATCGTATCGGCACAGGCGGAGCAAGCCATGTTGGGCACAGTCAGCTGTAGCGTCATGGTGAGTATCCTCGATAGCTGGGGTGAATCGATTTGGTAAATCGATGGAGTGAACTGTCTACTAGTGTGAAACCTCCAGCTGACTGGAGAGTCAAGGGGATGAGCGTTAATTTTTGAAACGGGTTTTGACATGTTTCGGTTAAATCAAGCCACTATACTTGGACCGTTCTAATGTGAACCCTTTGAGAGATGACAAACCCTGCCGATTTACCGCCTGCATCTACCCCCAGCTCATCTGTCTACAGCTCAAAAGCAATTGCCTTTGTTGACTGCAGCCTGTCCGATTACACAACGCTGATCTCAGGGCTTAACCCCGGTACAGAAGTGCATCTGCTCAATTCGGCCCAGGACGAAATCGCCCAGATTGATCGCGTTCTGGCCAACTCTCGGAATCTCGATGCGGTGATATTTCTGGGCCACGGCGAGTCGGGTGGTCTGCTGCTGGGCGACGAACTGCTGACCGCCCAAAATCTGGCGGGCTATGCCGACGATTTGCGGGGCTGGTCGCAGGCGCTGGCCCCTGGGACAGACCTCTTGTTCTATGGCTGCAATGTGGCAGCGGGTGAGGCAGGTCAAACGCTGCTGCGGCAAATTCACCAGCTGACTGGGGCCGATGTGGCTGCTTCCGATGACCTGACGGGCGGTGCTCTGGGGGGCGACTGGGAGCTAGAAGCCCAGATTGGCTCGATCGATTCGGCCAATTTGCTCCAGGTTGATCCCACTACGGCCTATCCCTACCTGCTCGATCGCCCCTCGGACGAGGACAATGCCGCCCTGGGCCAGCTGGTCCTCCAAGCGGTGCGGCAGGCCAAATTCGACCAGGTTGTGGATTTTGGTCCTGTTGAAGACCTGTTCAGCCAGACGCCCGCTCCCCGCATCGCCCACATGCCGAATGTGGATGTGGCCGTGATCGAACTAGATGAAGAGGGGAACGCCAAGGCGGTGGCCAACGTGCTACTGTCGCGAGACTACCGCAAAGGGCTGACGGTTTCGGTTGACGACAACTTTGCCGCTGAATCGGTGCGCTGGCGCAAGTGGGACATCGACCGCTGGAATGGCGGCACCTTTGCCGACGATGGCACCAAGCTGACCAACAAAGGCTGGAAGACCAACCCGACCTTCACCAAAGCAGACGATATCGTGCGGGGTCAGCAGAATGCTCGCAACCAGTTCATGTCGCCCTATCCGGCCTCGCTGTTCAAAATTCTGGTGGCCTACTACGTCATGCAGCTAGTGGATGACGGCACCCTATCCCTGGACCAGCGCTACACCTACTCCGAAACTGGCGAGACGCGCCGGATTCGCGGCTGGATGAACCCGATGATCACCTATTCCGACAACAATGCCACCCGCGCCCTGGTGAAACTGCTGCATGACCGGGATCAAATCAAGGCGATGAACGCCGAATTCCGCAGTCTCGGGTTAGGCACGCTGCAAATCAACGGCACCGACCCCACCACGGGCGGCAACTGGCAGCCAGGCAAGATCCACATGACGGCCCTGGATACGGCCCGGCTGTTCTGGCTGATTGAAGGCAACCAGGACGAGGATCAGCAGCTTTGGGAGCGGCCCAACGGCGATGCCGTCACCTCGGAAGAACTCTCCGACTCGTCGCGCCGTTACCTGAAGCGCCTGCTGGCCAACCAGGGCTTTAACGAAGTCCTGTCCACCTCGAATTTCGGCACCTATCGTGCCAACGGTAAGCTCAAAGGCACCCCCAACACGCGACCTGGAATTCCGGCAATCGTGCCCAACCGCTGGATCGATCCCCAGGACGGCACCGTCACGGTGGACGGTATTCCCTATGGCCAGGATGTCCGCCCGTTTAACCGCAGGGCGGCCCAAGTCCGGTTTGCCCACAAAACGGGCCTCACCCTCAACTACGGTTCTGATGCTGGAATTGTCGAATCCCTGCCCGGCCAGCCCTACCGCCACTACGTCATCGCCTTTCTCGCCAACCTGGGCTACCGCTATGCCGACCCGGTCTTCGCGGATCGGACCAGCTATCCCTATACCGACCCGGTCGGCGGAATTGCCTACACCCAGCGAATTCCAGCTCTGGGCAAGCAGATCGACGATGGCATCAAGGCTGCCAACGATGATTAAACGGGCCTGATGCCTGGAATCTGACCAGCTGTGGGACTTTCCTGCTCATGCTCGGTCGCGGATCACGTCTGGTAGGGCGCGTCATCCATAGGAGAGCCCATGGTATGGGGCTGACTGCGCCCGCCTCAAATCAAACCAGCCGTGGGCTGTAGGCCTTCCTGCACCAGGAGTCTGACTCTAATTGAGTGCGGCTCCTGGTAATTTCACGCTGATTTCATATTTTTGTGCCATGCTATGTTCGCGCTGATTTTTTGGTTTGCGCCTGAGCATTTGATTTGAGTATTTAATTCCAGACATCTCCTTCGTTCGGCCCCAATTCTATGACTTGTGCATTCTCGCCAGCCGTTTGGTTGCGTTTGTCCCACGGGTTTTTGCTGCTCTTCCTGCTGCTGCCTGCTGCCGTATCAGCCCACCCCGGCCATGGCGACCACGAATTTGAAGCCCAGGGCACTGCTGCGACCCCAGAGGCGGTGCAGGTTGATCCGGTGGCCGCAGAACGGATGGGGATTCGGGTCGAGCCCGCCGCGCCGCAGCAATTCTCGCTGGCCATCCGGACTACCGGGCAAATTGAAGCCCTGCCGAATCAACAGGTCAAGGTTACAGCACCGCTGACCGGTACGGTGGTCAGACTCCTGATTCAGCCTGGGGAGCGGGTGCAGCGGGGCCAG
>JBJTUI010000743.1:0-6106 GCA_046080625.1 Elainella sp.
ATTATGCAGATGGCAGCCAGTAAAATCACGGCCCATTTGCAGCTGTCGCGCTGCCTGTTTGTCGAGATCAATCCCACAAAAGACACCGCGACCGTGATCTACGACTGGAGGACTCAGGCGTTCCCCAGCCTGGTGGGTGCCTATCGCCTTGCCGATTTTCACAGCGATTCTGAGCTACAACAGCTGAGCAACGGTCAGGCTCTGATTGTGCCCGATACGGTGGCAATGCCGCTGGGAACGCCAGCTGCCGAAGGGTTTGCCCGTCTCAACATCAAGGCTCTGGTGAATGCACCCTATCTCACCCAGGGAGGGTGGCGGTTTAGCCTCTGCGCCATGCAGTCCGAATCCCGGCAGTGGCAAAGCGATGAGATTGACCTGCTGCAAGAACTCTCGACTCGGATCTGGCTGAGGCTAGAACGGGCCTATGCCGAAACCGCCCTGCAAATCAGCGAAGAACAGCGGCGGCTGGCGCTAGACCTGACGGGAACCGCAGCCTGGAGCTGGGATCTGACCAGTGGGGATCTCGTTTGGAGCAACAATCTGTTTCAACTCCTGGGTTTGCCGCCCAGCTCTGAACCTCCCACCTATGAGCTGTGGCGGAATTCTGTTCATCCAGAAGACCTGGAGCGCGTAGAAGCTGCGGTTCCGGTGCATTTAGAAAATCAAACGCTCTATAGTCAGGAATATCGCATTGTCTATCCTGACAGCACTATTCGTTGGCACCTCAGTCTAGGCCACGGTGTCTATGACCAATCAGGTCAGGCCTTGCGCATGGTGGGGATTACCCTGGATATCACTGACCGCAAACAGCTGGAACTGGCTTTTCAGGCTTCGGAAGCCAAACTGAGCCGGATTCTCGATAGCGCCATCGCTGTGATTGTCAGCTTCCGCGTCTGGACTAACCGCGACTGGGAATACGACTATTGGTCTGCTGGCTGTGAGCAGCTCTATGGCTTTAGTGCTGCAGAAATGCGAGCTGACAAACACCTCTGGCTTTCCCAGGTAGATCCCTACGACCGGGAGACGCTGCTGCTGCCCCTGTTTGGCGTCTTTTTTACCGAACAGAATGTCACTGCCGAATACCGCTTCCACCACAAGAATGGCTCTATCCGCTGGATTTGCAGTGTCTATGCTTCGCAGCAGATTGAACCCGACTGCTGGCAGGTAACTAGCGTGAATTATGATGTCACTGACCGCAAATCTCTAGAACAGGAGCTGCTCCAGATCAACGCCGAACTGGAACAACGGGTGAGAGCCCGGACGCTGGAGCTAGAGCAGGCTCTGCTGGCTGCCGAAGTGGCCAACGCTGCCAAGAGTACTTTTCTGGCCACCATGAGTCACGAACTTCGGACACCGCTCAACGCCATTTTGGGCTTTAGTGAACTGCTGGGCCGCGACCCGACCCTCGGCTCAGACCAGCAGGAGCAGGTCGAGATTATCAACCGCAGCGGTGAACAGCTGCTGGGCCTGATCAACGACATCCTGCAAATGGCCAAGCTGAAAACTGACCAGACTGCCCTCTCGCTCAACCTGGTGGACCTGGGACAACTGTTGCAGCAACTCGAAAATCGCTTTCGCGGGCCAGCGGAAGCCAAGGGACTCCAGCTCACGATCCACTGCGCTGCCTCTGTGCCCCAGTCGATTCAGGCAGACGGACCCAAACTGTATCAGGTGTTGGCTAAGCTGCTGGGCAATGCGATCAAATTTACCCAGTCTGGCCAGATTCGCCTGCGGGTTCAACTGCAAACAGCCCCTGCCTCTCCTGCGCCTGTCTCCCTGCTCCACTTCTCCGTCCAAGACAATGGCCCTGGCATCGACCCCCTGGAACAGGATCTGGTCTTCCGGCCTTTTGTCCGTACCAAAACAGGGCAGGACTCGCAGGAAGGAACTGGCCTGGGGCTCTCGATTAGTCGAGAGTTTGTCCGCCTGATGGGCGGTGAGCTCAACTTCAGCAGCAGCCCAGGTCAGGGAGCGACTTTCTTTTTCCAGATTCCGGTGACTCCCCTCGCCGCCACATCGGTGCAGCTGAGCCCAACCGCCGAGGACGCTGCAATAGACTCTTCCCCTGTCTCCCTGCTGGCTGTTCTGCAAACCATGCCTCAAGACTGGATCGATCGCTTACAGCAGGCGGCCCGCATGGCGGATGACGAGCTGATTGAACAACTTCTCAACCAGATTTCACCCGCCGAAGCCCAATTCGCCACTACGTTGAAAGTCTGGGTAGACCAGTTTCGCTTTGATAAGCTGATTGAGCTGACGCTTGCCGCTGCTCCTGCCCCCGATGGTCTCTAAAATTCAGCAATCAATTGCTACTGCTCGGACGGACATTTCGGGCGCGACTTCTGGACAGCTAGCTTCTGGGCAGCTGGCTTCTGAACAGGCAGATCAGCCGATGTCTTCGGTCATTACAGTGGTCATTACAATTGCATCTACTAAAACATTCACATCTGGAAATGCTACAGGTTGAATGATGCCGCTCGTAAACATCTGTTGTGATCTGTATTTGCCGTCTTGGGGGACGCGAAATACCACCAGCTCTAGTGTCTTCAAGTTCACAACCCAATACTCAGGAATGCCAACTTCTGCATAAACATCGCTCTTGATATTGAGGTCTTTCGTCAAACTGGCGTTTGCATATTCAACAACCCAGAAGATGTTCTCAGGGTAGGGATGATGCGATCGATACTCACGTCCTAACCGCTGCACGATCGCCAAGTCCGGTTCTGGTTCTGAAGCGTTGGGTAGCGTAATTGGCTTGGCCTGACGCACCTTAGCGCGATCGCCCAGTAGCCTTGCCAAATATTCCCCTGCCTCATCGCTACAATAGGCGTGGGGCTCTCCTTCCGGTGCCATTTCGACGATCTCTCCTCTGAGCAACTCCACCCGACGCTCCTGCAAAATCCCCGCCTCGATCATCTGGTGGTAATCAGTCAGCGTCCATTTGGCGAGTGTGACAGTCATGGCAATTGCATCCGACAGTTCAAGAGCTTTCCTAGCTATTCTTGTTCAACTTCATGATATCTCTAGTTTGCTTTGCTATAGGCAGTTTCAGAAATCGCAAAATTAGGCTGAAAAGCCTGCCTCATGAGCAACTGAGGTCTTCTTGACCATTCTATGAATGGCGCGGAGAGTATCCAGAGACGATTGTTCCAGTAGCGTCTTGGTCATTCAGGCAACTGGCATTCAGGCAACTGGTCTGGATCAAAGCCTTGTGCTCGCAAAAAAGCCTCCAGTCGTTCGCGGCGGTCTTGTTCGGCTGCGGCGCGTTGTCTTTCCAACTCGGCTCGCTCTTCTGCAGTGAGATAGCGATTGCCCTGCGAATCAAACCAGGCTAGCTGCTCTTGCAGGGTGTTATCCGACCTCACCTGACAGCGCCCGATGCCCAATCCTACTTCCGGCATCCAATAAGGCTCTCCCTGCTGTAACTGATACTCACCTCCTACCAGCTTGTATACCTCAAACAACTGGTGTTTCTGCTGCCGTTTCTGTCCCCAGTTCTCTGAATTGTATACTACATAGTACAACACCCCTAACCTGGCATAAATACCCATCTTCTCGTCATATTCTCCCCGTAGTGTTTGAGATACCATTTCTAGTGCCAGAATCGGTACAATACCCGCTTCTTCCCAAACAGCATAGCTTTTGCGCGATTTGCCTGCTTTTTTGCGCTCAACCCCAAGACTCAAAAATGCATCTGGCACGACTGGAATCGTTGGGTCTTCACCTGTTGTGTGATACACTGCCATGTCCACACCAAAATACCAGTCCATCCGCTCTGCCCAAATCGTTCTCAGCAGAAACAGCAGAACGTTGGGTAACAGATTTTGATCCTCATTATCCACGGGTGTGTCATCAGAACAAGGCAGTTCATCAGTAGAGGGCAGGTGTTGTAGGTGAATGGGCAGCATGGCAGAACCTCAAACGTCCTCAGCTAGCCTATATTGTAGTCTGCTCGTGAAACCTGTACAGGTTCTGAATCTAGCCTATAGTAGAGATGCCGAGATCCCGCTACAGCTTGCCTGCCAGAACTTGGGCGACGGTCAGGTTGAGGTTGGGGAAGACACCGGACTGGATCACCTCTTCGCCGCGAAACTCGCTGGAATCGTAGAGCTGATGTTCCAGGGTGCAGAGGGTGAGCTTGGCTTCCAGGGGATCCACAATCCAATATTCCAGGATTTCCAGCAGGCCATACTCGGCTCGCTTGGAGCGGTAGTCGTCGGTTTTGGTCGAGGGACTGACCACCTCAACGACCAGAATTGGCGGCGGCTCATGGAAGTTGATCACGGCCTCTCGGTCGCCCATCGCCTCCCACTGTTCAGTTGGCAGCACCGTGACATCGGGAATTCGAGAAGTATCCCACCTGCGCCCACGCGGCGAGCGCACTCCAACCAGTGCTGGGAGTGCTACCCAGAGCTGTCCGGACTGGGTCAGCGCCTCCTCAAACTGCTGCACCAGAAAGCGAATGATTGCGCCATGTCTACCCGTTCCAAGACTCATGGGCACCAGTTCTCCATCGACCAGTTCATAGCGGGTGTCTGTGCCGTCGCTGTGGGCGAGGTATTCTTCGAAGCTGAGTTTCTGGGCAGCAAGCGTCATAGGGGCTCCTCAGAACGGGGTTGTATTCAATCATCATATCCAGAGTTGATTGACCTCACTCCAGCCGCAGATAGCGAACCAGAACGCTCATCACCTGTCCGGGGGTGCTGGTCGGCTGCAAGCGGCTCCAGAGGCCGGGTTCGGCATAGCCCAGCTGGTGCAGCAGCAAAATCGTGCGGCGGACGGCTTCGGGGGAGCCGTAGAGCAGGTGGCGGATCGGTTCGCGGCCCGGAGCAACATCGGGCGACAGCGTGAGTTCACCGCTCTGGATCAGATCCTGTATCTGATGGGATTCGCTGGTGAATTCTTGACTGAGTTTATCAGCGCTGTGATTTTGAAGACGTTCAGGGTTTAGCAACAGTTCTAGCGGCATGGCGGTATCAGCAGCCTGTTTGAAACAATACAGACACTATATATGCTACCTAATAGAATGTCAATATTGAATGTAGATTTAGTCTGGCTTGGGCTGGCCGTACTGAAAATCAGAGCGTTCTGCCACCAGGCTGAGGTATTTACAGGTCGCCGTGGTGGGCAGGTAGGCGTGGTTTTCCCACTGACTGACCGTGGCCTGATGCACGCCCAGCAGCTCGGCAAATTCGATTTGGGAGAGCTTCAGGTGTCGCCGGAAGGCTTTGATCAGCTCACCGTTCCAGAGGACGATATCGCCGTCGTGTTCGACAGTATAGACAGTGGGGGGCTTGCGGAAGGTGACGATGCCCTGGCTCAGGTCTACGGAATCGACCAGGTAATCGGCCTCCATCCAGGCTTTGGCCTGCAGGCCAGAACTGCGGTTGCTCCACCAGGCTTTGCGGTCGCGGGCCGAGGCGGGCAGGGGTTCGCCCATCAGCTGCTCGATTTCAGCAAAGCTGATCACCACTTCGGGCTGGTTGCTGCGTCTGAGGTGATCCTGGAGGGGCTGGTATTTGCTGCCGCGCATGGGCCTAGTATTTGCGCTCCTGGGGCTCAAACCGATTGATCACCACAGGCATATAGCCCACCTCAATCCCGGCGGGTGAATAGTAGGCCAGGGTGTGCTTCAGGAAGTTAGCGTCGTCCCGGTCAGGGAAGTCTTCCCGCGAGTGGGCACCCCGGCTTTCCTGGCGGTTGAGCGCTCCGGTCAGGATGATTTCGCCCACCAGCATCAGGCTTTGCAGCTCCAGCGCTTCCACCAATTCGGTGTTGAACAGGCGCTCCTTATCGTCCAAAAATACCTGCTCGGCTTTTTGCCTCAGCGTCCGCAGATGTTCTAAACCCTGCTGCATTAATTCCTGGGAGCGAAACACGCCGCAGTAGTCGGTCATGCAGTCCTGGAACTCCTGCCGCACCTGGGCGATCCGGTAGCTGCCGGACTGGTCAATCAGGCTCTGGAGCTGCTGTTTGGCCTGGGTCAGGTAATAGGCTTCGTCCAGGTCGGGCAGACGGCGCTTCTGGACATATTGGGCAATCGTCGCGCCTGTGCGGCGTCCGTAAACCACGCATTCTAAGAGCGAGTTGCTGCCCAGCCGGTTCG
>JBJTUI010000744.1:0-8653 GCA_046080625.1 Elainella sp.
GATTCGCGGATTTAATCGCCTAGCTCAGGTGATTGAAGGAGTCAAATTTCAGGATGGTATCGCAATCACTGACCTCGTTCGCTCCACGACCAAAAACGCTGCTTAATTCTTCTTCATACACCAGATTTGACAATAACCCTCCGCCAAACGGCTGAAAGTCTTGGAAAATAAGGATCGTTTTCAGATTCCGGTTCTGAGGGTCGGGGGTTCGAATCCCTCCATGCTCGTACAAGACAAATAATTGATAAATCGCTGAAAGGCGGGCGCTTCAAGATATTTGAGGCAAGGCTTTGCTGATTAAAGTTCTCGGGTTTGACCCCAATCCCAGCCCTGTGATCTGACACTTTCAAAAATTCTGCCAGTCTTCATCATTTCCCCATAGAGCAGTTCTCCCACTCGCAACAGCCGCAGGCCACAATAGAGCAAGAAAAGCAGTGGAATGGCTGAACAGCTATGACGGCAGAGCAGGTTGATGGATTCGCAGACAACTGGGCATATCTACGTAGCGAGCTGCTCTGGCTAGAGCGACTGCTGATGACGGCTGTGGCTAAACAGCGTAAGGAAGCCAAGGAGATCGACCGGATTGCCCAATCTAAAGCCGACCGGGCCACCAGCCATTGGTGGAAGGGGATCATTACCACCGACGGCACTATCGCCTACGACGAATATCGCCAGCCCGCCTCAGGCAGCAAAGCCACCTACCACAGCCAGCTTGAGGCCCAGATCCAGGCAGCCCGAAAGCAGGGAATTGTGTTGGCCCTGCCCAATCTGCGGGACCGTCTGGGCCTCAATCTGTTTGAAAAAAATCTGGTACTGATCAGTCTGGCTCCCGAGGTAAATCGCCGCTATGCGCGCCTCTACCGATTTTTGCAGGGCGACGAAACCAGCAAAACCGACCTGCCCACCCTCGATCTGGCCCTGCGGCTATTCTGCAAAAACGATCAGGAATGGCGTTCAGCTCGCAATCACTTGGTCAGCAGTTCGCGGCTGCTGCATCACCAGTTGCTCGAGATCCTGCCAGAAGACACGGTGCTGAATGGGCCGCTGCGGTTGAATTCGTCCGTGATCAACTATCTGCTGGCCGAACAGCCGTCGCCCAAGGCTCTGGAAGACCTGCTGACAGCCCCTGCCGCCCTCAGTCCCGCCCAGGACTCCAAACCCTCGATCAGCATCGTTGCTCGCTCGGCCTCGCTCGTCTGGCTCCAGCACCAGCCCGCTGCCGTCGTCGATTCGTCCAGCCTGCCCAGCTCGGCGCTGACAGCCCTCACCAGCCTGGAACAGCGGATTCAGGGCTACCTCAAGGCCGTGAAACAGTGGAAAATCCCAGCTAAAACCCTGCCGCCACCCGGTTTGATAGTGCTGTTGAGCGGCCCCACCGAGGCCGACAGAACCCTGGCAGCCAGCCTGTTGGCCCAGAGTTTGCACAAGACGCTGCTCCAGGTCAACCTGGCCACCGTTGATCCGGCGGACTATCCGAGGGTGATCGAGGAAATGATCACCCAATCGCCGATGCTGCTGCTGATCCAGTCGGCGGAACTGTGGCTGAGACGCTCTGCCCTACCGCCCGCCCTGCTCCAGCGTCTTTGGGCCGAGCGCCGCCGCCTGCCCGCCATTACCCTGTTCAGCGTCACCCGCCCCACTGGTCTACCTACCCGCCACCCGTTTGATCAACAGATCCACCTGCCTCCTACCGATGCGGCGACTCGCCAGATCATCTGGCAACAGGCGTTTCCGACCTCTGTGCCCCTGGATGCAACCATCAACTGGCCCCAGCTGGCCGATCTGGAGCTGAACCGGGAGCAAATTGAGCGGCTGGCCCAGGAGGCCATCGCCTACGCTGCTGTAAATAGCGCCGAAGCCGTGGAGTTGGGCCACATCGTGCAGGCCTTGGTCCAGCGCGGCATAGCGGCAAAAATTCAACCGCTCAAACCCAAGCGGACTCGCCGCCCGCGCCAGTCTAAAGCTCAAGAAGAGTCCTGAATTTACAGATTGCGCAGGCTCAAGTTACGGGCTCAAGGTTCAGGCTTAAGGTTTGGGAGGCAGCAGTTTAGCTGGAATCCCCACCGCGACGTAACGGCTCGGGACATCCTTCAACACTACGGCGTTGGCCCCAATTGCCGCATCGTCGCCGACTTCGATCTTGCCCAACAGCTTGGCCCCGGCCCCCACGTTCACCCGCTTACCCAGTTTAGGAGCGTCAAACGGCTGGTCGAGGCTGCGGTTGCCTAAAGTCACGCCTTGGCGCAAAATGCAGTCGTCGCCAATCACCGAATAGCCGTGGATCACAATCGCACCTTGATGTTCGATCACAACCCGGCGGCCCAGCCGCACCGTGTAGGGCAGCTCGATACCATAGCCATTGCGCACCTTGCGGTAGAGCATCTGGTAGAGCAGGCTGAAGGGAGCCCGCAGCAGCTTGGGCTGGAGGGTCATGCGCCAGTTGCCAAAGCGATGTACGGCTACCGCCCGAAAGCCGGGCAGAGTCCAATCGCGCCCATGGGCCTCCCAGTCGTCCTGGAGCTGACTCCAGAAGCCAATCGGCTCAGCCTCGGTTGAAGCATCGGCCTCCTGGCAATCGGTTGATGCAGGGGTTGATGCATGAATTGATCCATTGGCCTGAGGGCGTTCAGGTTTGAGATTGCTCACAGCTTCCCTCCTTTAACCAGCGTACTGTTGCGCAGAAAATCAGCCAGAAAATGGGGCGGATCGAGGTCGGGCTTTTGCTGAATCGCTCGCCGCAGCCGCCAGGTAGCAAAGCTAGAAGCCAGGGCAACCTCACTGAGAGCCGCATACCAGGGTCCATAGTTTTTGACAAAGTAGCGACGACGCGAGTCATACCAGTAGGTGGGCAGGCGCTTGCGGGCCCGTTTGGTGTCGCTGACGCCCGTGCTGCTGCCGACGTAGTGGACCACGCGGCTGTCAGGGACATACCAGCAGCTCCAGCCCGCCCGCTGAGCTGCCAGACAGAAATCCACCTCTTCGTAGTAGAGGAAATAGGCGTCGTCCATTAAACCGGCGGTCTCAAACACCTCGCGCCGCACAATCATACTGGCCCCGGCCACCCAGTCGGTTTGGCTGACCGTCTCGGGAATTGGCTGGGCGACGCGCCAAGCCGCCAGCAGTTTGCTGACCAACCCCAGCCGCAGTCCGCCCTCGATCTCACCCAGCAAATTCGGGAAGCGAAAGGCCGAACATTGGGGCGTCCCATCCGGATCTTGCAGGCGGCTGCCCGCGATCCCGGCCTCCGGGTGCTGCTCCATAAAATCGACCAGGGCTTTGAGCGCTCCGGGCTGCACCACCGTGTCGGGGTTGAGGATGTGGAAATACTGGGGTGGCTGATCAAGGCTGAGAGCAGGCCGAATCGCGGCATTGTTGCCTGAGGCATAGCCACCGTTGTGATCGAGCGGCATCAGCGTCACCCAGTCAGCAAGCTGGTATTGGGCAATCGCCTCGGCGATTTTTTCGACGGAGCCATCGTTAGACTGGTTATCGACCACGACAACATGAAATTCTGGAAAGCTGGCCGCCTCAGAAATCAGCGATCGCAGACAGGCAACCGTGAGGTCGGCGGTGCGATAGTTGAGGATGACGACCCGAATTCGGTTTACATCAGACATAGCGTTGGCTGAAATCGCTGAAAAGATTATGCACCGGCAGGATGTCCCCCATCTCCTGACTATGCCAGAAGCAGAAGCAGGAGCAGGAATAGCAAGTTCCTGGAGAAGACTTGCGTACCTTGCCCTTCCCAGCCTAGCGGCAATTCAGCCAAGTCTCTGTAAAAATTCTGAGAGCAGACGGGCGGGCTGAACAAATATTTGAATAAGCGGGCCGCCCCCGCAGCAGATTTGGCAGATTTAGCGGGTTTAGGTGAGCTGGATGATTAGGATGAATGGAACCGTCGCTGGTCATGCTCCTATGGCTGTCTAGACTCCTATGGCTGTCCAGGCTCTCAGGTCGTCAGTCGTTCCAGGTAGCGCTCAATCAACAGGATGGCAACGATGTCGTCTATGGGTCGGGGTGGGGTGCGCATGCCTTGGGGCAGCAGGCGGGTGAGGCCCGAGGGTGGATACATCTGCCAGTAGCGGTCGCGAGCTTCTAGGCTGGTGTAACGCTCATCGACCAGGACGATTCGGTGCGGGTCAGCCACCTGGGAAAGCTTTTGCTTCCAGTCGTTAGAGCTGGTCTGATTACCCATCACCACCAGCGACACGGGAAACTGCTGTCGCAGGGCTTCGATGGTAGAAACTGCTGTATCTGCCGCAACCACCTGATGGTAGTAGAGGCTGCGATCGAGCCCCATGACGGCTACACCACATTTCTGACGGCCAGGATCAAACCCTAAAATGACGGGCTGATCGGGAAGAGGGGCAGTTGCCATGCAGAGCCAGCGAAAGTACGGAAATGTTACTGCCCTTGACTTTAGACCATGCGCTTCCAGCTGTCTAGTACAAACTGAACTTTGTGGCCCGTTCGGTTGCTACAGTTACTAGGGTCGTTGTACCGTTGGGCTTAACCCGGATGCAGGCAACAACATCCTGAATAACTGTAGCTGCCATGACTTACAATCTGCCTCAAATTACGGTGCGTCAGCCGCATTTCCAGTTTCCGGCGGAGCTGGATCGGCACTGGCTAGGCGGAAGTCCGTTTAAAACCCACTTCTTTAATAGCCTCACCCTGCTGTTTCCTGAAGCAGAACAGCTCGCGATTCGCTATTTCAAGAAAGTTTCGAGTCAAGTCACCTCGCCCAAGCTTCAGGCAAAAGTACAGGCGTTTATTGGACAGGAAGGGCAACATGCAGCAGCGCATAGCCGGTTCTGGTCTACGTTGCGACAGCAGGGATATCAACTCGACCGGTTTGAAGCGATTCTCACCCTGTTCATCTCGAAAAAACAGCGGTTTAGCACAGGTTTCTATTTAGCTACGGTTGCGGGCTTCGAACATTTTACCGATTGTCTATCCTAATGCGTTCTAGAGTCAGATCTGCTAGCCTCCGCCCCCGCCCCTCTGCGGGAATTATTTGAATGGCATTTTGCAGAGGAGCTTGAGCACAAAACCGTAGCCTATGATCTGTTTCAAGAGGTTGATCGGCGTTACTGGATGCGAATTTTGGGGTTGATCAATGCCCATTCGGCGATTCTGGGAGCAATTCTGCTGGGGTTAATCACCCTACTGGGGCAAGACCGCCAGCTCTTCAGGCTGCGAACCGCCACCGAGATGGCACAATTTCTGGTTTTGCGAGAAAAGTTTTTGGCAAAAGCATTGATCAACCTGTTCACCTACCTGCGGTTTGACTTTCACCCGGCTCAGAGAGACAATTCTGCCCTCTATCGCCGAATTCTGGCCTCGTCTGATTCAGTCACTCGAACGCAGCTCAAGAAAATAGCTGAATGATTCCCGTAATATTGTCATTCTCATACCCAGCAGCAATCGCTTTCTGATAAACTTCCTGTACAGCAGCAGAGACGGGCGCTACGGTTCCAGCGGCGGCGGCGGTTTGCACCACATAGCGGAAGTCTTTCTCGACCAAACCAATCGGAAACAGGGGGGCGTGGTTGCCCGTGAGCATCAGCTTACCGGCCAGTTTAGCGGCTGGGCTGGTTACGGGCAGTTCTGCCAGGCTGGCCATTGCTGCCTCTGCCGAAATGCCTTGCTTGACCAACATACCTAGCAGCTCCGCCACTGCCGCGACCTGAATCCCAAACAGCGCGTTCACGGCCAGCTTCATCGCCATCCCCTGACCAACTTCGCCAATCTGATGAACAGCACTGGCCCCCGCGGCTTTTAGAACGGGCTGAACCTGCGCCAAGACTGCTGCTGTGCCGCCCACCAGATAGATCAGGTTCCCGGCTTCGGCCTGGGGCCGCGACCCAACGACTGGCGCATCCAAAAAGGCAACGCCCCGGCCCGCCAGTTCTGCCGCCAGTTCCTTTGTCCAGCCCACAGACAGGGTGCTAGACTCAATCGCGATTGCCTTTTGGCCCAGTCCGCCTGCCGCCCCCGTCGCCGCATCCAGCCAGATCTGACGAGACACCTGGTCGTCTGTCACCATGCTGATCACGATATCGGCCTGTGCTGCTGCCGCTCGCGGGGTTTCGGCATAGGTTGCGCCCTGTTCGAGCAGCGGCTCGGCTTTCTGTTTGGTGCGGTTGTAGACGACTATCGAATAGCCCGCTTGCAAAAGGTTTTGGGCCATCCGCGATCCCATTGCGCCCAGTCCCAGCAGCGCTACAGTAGTTGTATTCATTTACGTTATTCTCCTAGTTATAGTCTGTTTTGTTTAGCTGTTGAGCTTGCCTACTTACGTCCGTTCACCAGACTCTTCTAATTTGCCTGCTGCAGCCAGGCTATCGCTGTTTCCGGTGCCAGCCGCTCCCGATAGTCAACGTTGACAAAAGCATTTAGCACGGTGCCATCTGCTCCCACCAGATAGGTCGCAGGAATCGGCAGCTCAAAACTTTGATCTCCGTTGTGGGCCGCCAGATCAATCCCGAATGCCTTGTAGATGGGCCGCAGACTCTGATCCAGCTGCGAGACTAACCCAAACTGGCGAGCCACTCGATTGCCCGCATCCGAGAGCACGGGAAACTGCAAGTCATGTTTCTCCTGAGTCGTCAACGACTGATCGGGCGTCTCCGGCGAGATCGCTACCAGGGTCGCTCCCAAGGCTCTGATTTCCTCTAACCGCTGCTGTAGGGCGCGCAGCTCCAAATTACAGTAGGGACACCAGTTGCCCCGATAGAACGAGATCAGCAGAGATCCCTGAACGAGCAGATCAGGACTCCGAACCAGCTTGCCTGTTGCATCTGGCAATTCAAAGTTGGGCATAGCTTGCCCTGGTTTGAGCGCCCGTTCGACCAGTCCAGCGGCGGCTAGTTTAGCAGTGGCGGCTTCCATCAGGCTGATGACTTCTGTAGGTGCCTGTTGGCGCACTGTTTCGGTGACGGCTTTGAGTTCCAATTCCAGATTCATGGTTGCTCTCCTGTTCGCTGTCAATCAGCGGCTTGTGTTTCATACCTTCACTCTAATTACTGCTTATAAATCAATAAAGATAAAATTTTGCATTTCTCTCATGTGTTTTTTACATGAATAACCAAGAATTAGTGTGAAAAATATGTCTAAAATCTGCTTGAAGCTCAAGATTCCTGCCTACAATTCATCAATAGGTGAACGCTGTTGGGCTATGAATCTCTCAATATGAATCTTTCAATATGGATCTCTCAGTGCTACAGCTGTTTGTGGACGTAGTGAAGCAGGGCAGTTTTGCTGCTGTGGCTCGCGAGCGCAACCTCGATCCCTCCTCCGTGTCCCGCGCCATCGCCAGCCTGGAAGCAGAGTTGGGCATCCGATTGCTGCACCGCACGACGCGGCAGCTGGCCCTGACCGAATCCGGGATGACCTACTTCGAGCGGGTAGAACCGCTGGTAGAAGAGATGCAGCAGGCCATCGATCGGGCCGTAGACAAAACTGGTCAGCCCAAGGGGACGCTGCGGGTCACGGCATCGGTTTCATTCGGGTTGAAATGTCTCGTGCCCCTCTTGCCTGCGTTCACAGCTCTATATCCAGACCTGACGATTGATCTGCTCCTGACCGATGCCAACGTCGATTTGGTGGCCGAGCGGGTCGATCTGGCAATTCGTCTCGGCCTGCTGCCAGACTCGTCGCTGATTGCCCAACGGTTGTTCCCCACCCGCTATGTTGTCTGCGCCAGCCCCCAGTATCTTCAGAAATACGGACGGCCCCAGATTCCCCAGGAAATTGCACAGCACAACTGCCTGCTGTTTCCTCTGGCCGGATTCAGCTCAAAATGGAGATTTAGAAGTAGTTCTGGGGCAGGTTCCAAAGCCAGTTCTGGAGCAGAAACCGAGGTACTGGTTCAGGGACGAACCCTGATTTCGAATGCTATTGGCCTTCAGCACTGTGCCCTGGCGGGCATGGGGCTGGCGCTTCTACCCAGCTGGCTGATTGCCGATGATTTGCTTGCTGCGACCCTGGTGCCCGTGCTGTCAGACTACGAAGTTACCGCCACTGATTTCCATACGGCGGCCTGGATGGTCTATCCCTCTCGGGCCTACGTGCCGCTGAAGGTGCGAGCCTTGATCGAGTTTCTCAAAGCTTCGGCTGGCGACAATCTGGTTGAGTCCTAGCCTGCCGCCTATCTTGAGTTTGACGCTATGCTGTTTTCCAGCCCCGCCCAGTTTCTGCCCCAACTCCCGATGCAAGCCGCCTTCTCGCCGCCCTTCTCGCCGCCCTTTTCACTATCAGCGCTGCCCCACCCCCAGCTGCTGGTCTTGCCCGACCAATCAGCACCCGACCAATCAGCACCCGGCCAATCAGCACCCGACCAATCAGCACCCAACCCAGCGCTATCCTATCTGGAATGGCACCAGGGCCAGGAACCGCTGCTCTTGCTGCACGGCATGGCTGACCACAGCCTGGTCTGGGCTTCCCTCGGTGAATTTTTGCAGAACCGCTACCACATTCTCGCGCCCGACCTGCGCGGCCACAGCAACAGCAGCAAACCGCTCCAGGGCTACCGCTGCACCGATTTGATTGCCGATTTGACAGCCTTGCTAGCCGCTCAGGGTTGGACTTCGGCCCATGTCGTGGCCCATTCCTGGTCGGCAAAGGTGGCGGCTGTTTGGGCCACCCAACA
>JBJTUI010000745.1:0-3075 GCA_046080625.1 Elainella sp.
TTTGATCCAGCGGTTTCTCAGCCAGGGCTATGTGAAGGCCAGCGATCTAACCGACCTGGAGGCGCTCTACCCGCAGGACTCGGCTCCGCTCTGGCAGGGGTTAAACCCGGACAATACTGCGTCGGCTGACGCCTGGAGCAGCGAACTCTGGCGGCTGACTGTGGCCCACGCCATCCAGGGAGTGCTCGACTTTTTGAATCTGGCGGTGGCTCCTGTGCAGCAGCGCGGCCTCAAGGCGGGTGCGGTGTTCTTCCCGGACGGCAACCAGACCGTGGGGGTGCAGGGATACGACTCGCGCCTCCAGCCCTGGGATCGGTTCCCCAACACCATTGAGTGGCACCCCATGTCCTATGCTCTCTGTGCAGATGCCAGCTGCATCGCGGCCCAGGTAGAGCGGGTTATGGGTCAGGCTCCGGCGGGCACCGATGTTCAACCTTCGCTGGCGGGCGTCTGGGGGCAGGACTCGAACGGCCATCCGCCTCTGGAACGACAGATGCAGGCAATTCGGCAGGCGTTTCCCCAGATCCAATCCGTCAGCCATTTCGCCTTCTCCTGGCAGGAGCCCGAGTTCGACCGGAATCGCAAGTTCTGTCAGCTGCCCGGAGCCTAGTCGCAGCGTCAGCCGAATTTACCCAAACTGCTGCCCCGAGAAAGGCCCAAACATGAAAAGCCCAAACATGAAAGGCCCAAGAATGAAGGAGTATACGCATGGTTGAAGCAGAGGCAATCAGAGCAGGCGCAGCAGCCATACCAATTTTGGAGCTGCCCCAGCTGACCAATAGGACGGATACATCTGGACTAACCGATATGGCCCAGCTGGCCCAGGGCATTGAACAGGCCTGCCGGACTACGGGCTTTTTCTATCTGTCCCAGACCAACCTGCCCCAAGCCAGCATCGACCAGGCTTTTGCCCAGGCCAAACCTTTTTTTGCCCTGCCTGCTGCCGTAAAACTTCAGGTCGAGCGCTCGCCCCAGACCAACTGCGGCTATGTGCCATTGGAGGCCGAAGCGCTGGACCCGGCCCGGCCCGACTACAAGGAGGCGTTTAACCTTGGCACTGCCACCCTGAACGGTACGAGCCCCTGGCCCGAGGCACCCGAGCCCTTTCACGCTGAGATTTTTCGCGCTGAGATTTTTCGCTCAACCTTGGCCAGCTTCTACCAGTCCTGTATTCAGCAGATCGCCTATCCCCTGCTGCAAGCAGTGGCCCTGGCCCTCGATCTGCCCGATCGCTTCTTGGTTGAACGACACCAGCAGAATTTCTGCCTGCGGCTGCTGCATTACCCCACCCCGCCAGCCTCGGCTGAAACCGCAGACCTGCTGCGAGCCGGAGCCCATACCGACTACGGCAGCCTGACTCTGCTCTTCCAGGAGCCCCAGCAGGGCGGTCTGGAAGTCTTCACGCCCCAAACCGACTGGATGCCGGTTCCGGCCCTGCCGGGTAAACTGCTGGTAAATATCGGCGATGCCCTACAGCGCTGGACAAACGATCACTGGCACTCGACGCCCCATCGAGTGCTGTTGCCAGCCGCTCACCCACCTCGCTATTCCATGGCCCTGTTTTGTGATCCTGATCCAGAGGTCGAGATTGCCGCTCTGCCCAATTACCCCACCGCGCTCTACCCGCCAATTCTCTACCGAGACTATCTCCAGAGCCGATTTGAGGCCACCTATGGCCTATAGAATGGTCAGCAGGATTCCCTCAGATCTGATGTCCTAATCCCAAAATGCAGAAAAATCCCGACGAAGATCGCCGGGAAACAAACTGCTTAGGTATATCAGATGCTTAACAGCATATCCGCTGTAAAGGGAAAAATCATCACCCTCCAGGGTGATTTATTCTTTTGTCACAATTAAGTGCCGCTTGGCAGCCTAAACTACGACCCTAGACCCGGAGCACCCAGTCCGAGCGGGTGTCGGCACTGACAAAAGACGCAGGCACATAGGGAATTCCCACACCCAGCAACACAAAGGCAGCGCGAATCGCCGTGGCATGGGCCGATTCGGTCGAGCCAATGCTCGCTCCAGCGCTGATCAAATCCGGCGTTTTCAGCTGCGAAACCTCACTGGTATAGGCAATCGCCGCATCGGTTTCCAACGCCAGCGCCAGTTTGGCAATATTAACATCCGAATCCAGATTGCCCTCGCCCTGACGAATATAGGCCGACAGATCATAGGATTGCTCTGCCCGCACCGGCATCGCTCCCAAACTCTGCACAGCCTGGGCTAATAAATCACGGTGGGCCATGTGGTCAGCCAGATTGCGTTGCGCCAGCGCCAGCACGGCCCGCCCCACATCCGTATCGCTCAGCTTGGTCGCAGCAAACTGGTAGGCCCAAATCGCCTGGTGTTCGTAATACAGCGCCCCGTTGAGAATTTTGGCATCGTTAGCCCGATCGTCTGAAGCCCGACTAGCAATCACCCGTTCACCCATGCCCCGCTCACCCATGCCTCGTTCACCCATCTGCCCAGCCAGACTTGAGCGCCCTGCGGAGAGCGTAACCGCACCTGTCAAACCTACCACAGCACCAGCCCCCAAAACTCGGCGGCGAGAAAAACTGCCCATATTGGTATGTCTCCTGTAGGAAAAACTTCCGCTCGAAGGGAAAAACAGCGCTGTTTGACTTCGGCTTTCTGATCAGTAATACGGGGGGCGGGGGGGATTGGATTGGGGAGGTGGGGAGGTGGGGAGGTGGGGAGGTGGTGTTTAGAATCTGTTGGTGAAGATTGTGGATATTGAGGCAGGATGAAAGCGCGCTAGTTTGCGCCAAAATCAACCAACCAGAAAGAGTCTGTCCTAGATTTTGTGTCAAACCAGTTTGCCACTTCGCTCTTTTCCCGCCCGTAGATCAATCCCAGGCTAGTAGAGAAAGTTTGCTATGGGCGTAGCCTTCTCGCAGAGTAGCAGACTGGGCAAGGGTTTCAGTACACTTTAGTCTACTTGCTGCCATTAGCCCGCTGTTCACGTGCAGGCGGGTCAGACAGCCCAACGACACAGATGAATTTACAGATTCCAAAATCCCCCCCACCCCCCCCATTACTTATCAGAAAGCCGAAGTCAAACAACGCTGTTTT
>JBJTUI010000746.1:0-8255 GCA_046080625.1 Elainella sp.
GCTGCCCTTTTTGGGCGGTGGGTTGATTTTGACGGCCCTTGGTACCTACGGCGGCCTGCAAATCATTCAGAACAATCCGGCCCTGTTTTTTCCCACCTTCATCGGGGCGATGATCGCCGAACTCGTGCTGTTCTTCATCGCCAGAGGCGTAGCTGAAAAGGGCAACAACAGCGTAGCGCTGCCGCTGTTAGCGACCTATAGCCTGCTGTCGGGCTATACCCTGAGTGGCATTGTCTATGTGGCTCTGAGAACTAACGGCGTCGGAATTGCCGGCGTCGGGATTGCGGCGTTGGGCTGTGGAATTACTTTTATCGCGGCGCGCCAGATCGGCTCGAATCTCTCAGATCAGGATGGGATAGCGCTGGCTAAAACCGTGCAGATTGGCGTGATTGCGCTGCTGGTGGTGATGCTGCTCCAGCTTGGATTTGCGCTGTTTGGAATCTACACCCCCACCTGGCTAGAGATCGGGATTTCCGGGATTGGGGTGCTGCTGTTTGCCGGAGCCGCAGTTGTGGATTTCTACGTGCTGCCGCGCACCTACCGAGACGATCAGTATTTGCCTGCGGCCCTGTCGATGTATCTCACCTACATCAACCTGTTCATTTTCATTCTGCGCCTGCTAATCGCCATGAATCGTGACTAAAAGCCTGAAGCCATAGGTCAATTTTCAAGATGCTTTCAGACTGGGTGGTTTCCTGCCCAGTCTTTTTGCTGCTGTTGGGCAAGCAATTAATTGATTTGCCGCCTGGAAGCAGGCTCCGGCATCTCTCAAAACCCGATAGAGTAGGTAAAGGAATATGAAGAATTCTGTTAACGTCTGACCTTTCAACCTCTTAACCTTCAACTCTTAACCAAAGGCGGCTGATTCATGCGAGTGATTTTGATGACGGGCAAGGGCGGTGTAGGGAAAACCTCAGTGGCTGCTGCGACAGGTCTACGCTGTGCGGAGCTGGGCTACAACACGCTGGTTCTGAGTACCGACCCGGCCCATTCTTTGGCAGATAGTTTTGATATGGAGCTGGAACATGCGCCTCGCCAAGTCCGGCCCAAGCTTTGGGGGGCAGAGCTGGATGCGCTGATGGAGCTAGAGGGCAATTGGGGCGCGGTGAAACGCTACATCACTCAGGTGTTGCAGGCGCGGGGTCTAGAGGGCGTTGAGGCAGAGGAGCTGGCAATTTTGCCGGGGATGGACGAGATTTTCAGTCTGGTGCGGATGAAGCGCCACTATGACGAGGGCGAATACGACGTGCTGATTATCGACTCGGCTCCCACGGGTACGGCGCTGCGGCTATTGAGCTTACCGGAGGTGGCGGGCTGGTATATGCGGCGATTTTATAAACCGCTACAGGCCGTCTCTGCCGCTCTGCGCCCGATTGTGGAGCCGCTGTTTCGTCCGATTGCCGGTTTCTCCTTGCCCAACAAAGAGGTGATGGATGCCCCCTATGAGTTTTACGAGCAGATTGAGCAGCTCGAAAAGGTGCTGACCGACAATGGCCAGACCTCGGTGCGGCTGGTGACCAACCCCGAAAAAATGGTGATTAAGGAGTCGCTGCGGGCCCATGCCTACCTCAGCCTCTACAATGTGGCGACCGATCTGGTGGTAGCGAATCGAATTATTCCTGACCAGGTGACAGACCCGTTTTTTAAGCGCTGGAAAGAAAATCAGCAGCAGTATCGTCAGGAGATTCACGACAACTTCCGACCGCTGCCTGTGAAGGAAGTGCCGCTCTACTCGGAGGAGATGTGTGGCTTGGCGGCTCTGGAGCGGCTGAAGGAAACGCTATATGCCGATGAAGATCCGGCCCAGATTTATTACAAGGAGACGACGCTGCGGGTAGTGCAGGAGCAGAACCAGTACAGTCTGGAGGTTTATTTGCCTGGCATCCCCAAAAACAAGGTGGAGCTGAGCAAGTCGGGCGATGAGCTGAACATCCGAATTGGCAACCATCGGCGCAATCTCGTTCTGCCGCAAGCCTTGGCCGCGTTGCAGCCTGCCGGAGCCAAGATGGAAGAAGATTACCTGAAAATCCGGTTTGCGGCCCTATAGGGTTGGAATGACCAGTAGTGGAATGATCTTGTAGTGGATGGAACAACTATCAGACATTCCCGCTCTCGTGGTTCAACCGGCTTTAGCGGGACTTTAGAGATCGGCCCGAATTGTGAGGCAAAGCTGATTTTTGAGCGGGCGATGGTTTGCTCGCCCAATTTGCTTCTAAAATTCGGGAGCGATGGTTAACAAATGCCGATGCAATTTATGCGAGATCTGCATGGATTACTCTATCGGCATAGAGAACTCAAATGCTAGAATCTGGGGATCAGTCCTTTCGAGGTTAGATTGCATGAGATCGGTAGAGACTGTGCCAGCGGAAGTTGTGCAACAGGTAGCTGACTACTTCAGTGTGTTGGGCGAGCCGATGCGGTTGCGCATCCTAAATCTGCTGCGCGACGGCGAGAAATGCGTGCAGGATTTGGTGGAAGCAACCGAAACCAGCCAGGCAAACGTCTCGAAGCACCTGAAGGTGATGCTTCAAGCTGGGATTCTCAGTCGCCGCAGTGAGGGCACCTCGGCCTTTTATCGAGTGGCCGACGATCTGAGCTATGAGCTGTGCAACCTTGTCTGCGACCGGATCGCCAGCCGAATTGAGGAGCAGGCCAAGCATTTTCGGGCGTTTAGTATTACCAGCCGCCATTGAGACAGCGTTTTTCACTCAGGTGTGGGGTGGGGGCTGCGCCCCCCGCAGAGGTAGAACCCCCGCGCCCCAATTTTCTATACTTCATTAATTTGAGAAAGACTGAAAAAGACTGTAATTGCTAATTGCTGCGGTTAGCTGGCAAGCTGCGCCAGTGGGCCAACTGATGCCAGCAGAGGGTTGGGCGAGCCGGTTAGATCGCCGCTGTTTCCTGTCGCAGTCTATAGTCTATTAGGCAGCCTACTGGGCCATAAAGTTCTGATCAAACATCTCACGGGTCATGGGTTGGTCGATCATCAGGCCCTCGCCGCCCAGAACTTCCAGCGGTTTGCCTTCCACTGATAGCCAGACCGGAGCTTGAGGGTCGAGCGTCGTGGCGGTGTAGATGACCTGTCCCACTCGACCCGTCATAGAAGCGCTGCCGCCGCCGGACGTGAAAGCTTGTGACAAATCGACATGCACCCCGTCGGGCTGGATTGTCACCTGACGCAGTGTGGTGCCCTGGGGCACGGTTGAGGTGAGATCGGGTGAATCTGATCCTTTCAGCATTGCTTCTAGCGCTGCTTTGAGCAGGGCTTCTGGCTGGCCAGGGGCCGAGACATTGACCGGACTTGGGACGATCTCAAACCGCGTATCGATGCTCTTGAGCCAGTAAACCTGTATGGTTTGGGCAATCGGAGCCTGGGTAATATCGGTTGGAGAAGGGCTAGCAGACGGTGCGGAAATGGTGTCGGGAGACGTGGGCTGGGCTGATTTCCAGGTCCACCAGGCTGTGCCAGCTCCAGCAGCCAGCACCACGGCAGACAGACCAGCCAGGACGCTACGGGGAATTCGGGAGCGGCTGGTAGAGGGGGTTGCAGGATCAGAATCGCGCATGGGAAATCCTCCAGCAGTGACGGGGGTAAATCATAGCACCGGTTGCCGGGTTTCCGCCTCTTGTGGTGGGCCAAACTGGGGGCAAACGGTCGCAGGATGCCGAATGGTCGCAGAATCTAGAAAGACCCTGAACAGAGGGTTGGGAAATTCCGCGTCAGCTTATTTCAGACTAACTGAGCTTATTTCAGACTAACTGACGGTATTTGCTGCAAAGGGTTTCGTCTGGTTTTACTGGCCTGAATGTTCAGTGCAATGTTCAGCGATTGGCCGGGTCGATTTCTAAACTCGCTGCTGGGTCTATGGCCGTGAACTTCGGGTCGATTCGGACCAGGGCTGCCAGGCTGATCTGATCGCGGTCGAGTTGCCAGGTGAGGACACGGGCCTTGATGCCGTCGGGTTCCAGGTTGGCCAAGTCGAGGCGCTGACTGATGCCGCCCACTAGGAGCTGCACCAACGGGGAGGGTAGAGGTCTGCCGTCGAGGCTGACGCTGGGGTCGAGGAGCTGGAGCTGGCGGCCATTGATGACTTCAAGGCCGGTTTCGATGGCAATCGTGAGCTGGACATTGGCGGTCTGGGCTGCGCCGGAGCGGGTTGGCTGGGACCGCAAAACTGCCTGGAGCCGCAGCCGGTTGCCGTCGAGAAACTCGACCTGGGGTTCGACCAACTCGTAGCGCTCTAGAGCCGCAGCAGAGTCGCCTAGAAAGTTGAGGCTGAGGTCGCGCAACTGCTCGACTATTTGGGGCGAGCGCAAGGCCTGATTAATATCTTCACGGGTCAGAACCAGCCGCACGCCCCCGTAGAGCGGTTTTTTCAGGACAAACTGACCTTGGCGCAGCTGGGCCGGATCAACCTGGATCTGCTCGGTTTCGACCTCCAGGGCCGCGATCCGCACACCTGCTTCGGGATAAAGACCCCGGCCCGCAATCCGCACCCGCTCGACGTTGCCCTGCAAAACCCGGTAGTTGGGCGCATTGTCGATTCGGACAGCCAGGGTTTCAACCTGGTCGAACTGGTCGCGAATTGTTCTGGCGGCGATCTGCTCAACTCCCAGACCCACGGGTGAGAACAGGCCCAGCAGACCGGACAGAAAAATCGTCAGAAATTCCATAGGCTGAACGGGAGCAACTGGATGGGAATGCAGTATTACCTAATCACGATTGGGTGAGAATAACAATGGTCGAGACTGATAATCGGTCGTCGCAGGCCGTGCCTATCACGACCGGGAGCAGGCCAATCAGCTGTTTGAGCAGGAGCGATGCGATTAATTGTTCAAGATTCTCCGCTGGCCGTCGCGGACTGGGCGGCCCGGTATGTGAAACAGCGCCTGGATCAGTTTCGCCCCTCTGCTGATCGGCCTTTTGTGCTGGGGCTGCCAACGGGTTCAACCCCCATGAATCTGTATCGGCGGCTGGTGGAATTGTATCGAGCGGGGCAGCTCAGCTTTCAGCATGTCGTGACGTTCAACATGGACGAATATGTCGGGCTGCCTGCCGATCACCCCCAGAGCTACCACGCCTTCATGGAACACCATCTGTTTAGCCAGGTCGATATTCCCCCGGCCCAGACGCATCTGCCGGACGGCAATGCTGCCGATATCGAAGCCGAATGCCAGCGGTATGAAGATCAGATCAGCGCCTATGGCGGGATTGAACTGTTCATCGGCGGCGTGGGAGAGGATGGCCATATTGCGTTTAACGAGCCGGGGTCGGCTTTGGAGTCGCGCACCCAGCTCAAAACCCTGACCGCCAGCCTGCGCTTGGCCAACGCCCGGTTTTTTGACCAGGAGGTCACTAAAGTCCCCAAACAGGCGCTCACGGTGGGGATAGGCACAATCATGGCGGCCCGCGAGGTGATGATTTTGGCCCAGGGCAGCCATAAGGCGCTGGCGATCCAACAGGCGATCGAGCAGGGATTCAACCACCTCTGGCCGGTTTCAGCGCTCCAGCTCCACCCCCGCAGCCTGCTGGTTTGCGATCAGGCGGCCACCCTGGAACTGAAGGTAAAAACCGTGAAATACTTCAAAGAACTGGAGCGGGACAACCCGACTCTCGTGTGAACACCCGGACTAAACCCATGTACGCCCTAACGAACTGCACGATTTACGCCCAGCAGGTGCTGACCCAGCAGGCGCTGCTGATTGACGGGGAAAGCATCGTTGATCTGATGCCCCAGGCTAGCCTCGGCTCCGATTTGCCAACCATTGATCTGGGCGGAGCCCATCTGTCGCCCGGCTTCATCGACCTCCAGCTCAACGGCTGTGGCGGCGTGATGTTCAACGACGCGATTACGGCAGAGACGCTGACCACCCTGCACCAGACCACCCTCAAGAGCGGAACGACCAGCTATTTGCCCACCCTGATCACGGCTCCAGATTCTGACATGCAGGCAGCGATGGCCGTTGTGGCCGACTACCGCCGCCAGAGTCCCCACAGCGTTCTGGGCCTGCATCTGGAAGGGCCTTACCTCAACCCCAAACGCAAGGGTATCCACAACGGCAACTATGTCCGCCAGCCCGATCAGGCCATGCTGAAGGCGATTGCGGCGGCGGGGCCAGCAGTGGTGAAGCTCGTGACGCTGGCGGTGGAGCAGGTTGAACCCAGCCAGATTCGCCTGCTTACAGAACAGGGCATTGTGGTTTCAGCGGGTCACACGGACGCCACCTACGAACAAGCCCAGCGCGGCTTTGAGGCTGGAGTCAGCATGGTGACCCATCTGTTCAACGCCATGTCGCCCTGGCAGGGTCGCAGTCCGGGCATGGTGGGAGCGGCGCTGGAGCGAGAGTCGGTCTATGCTGGCATCATTGCCGACGGGCACCATGTCCATTTTGCTTCGATTGGTTTGGCCTACCGGCTAAAGCGCGACCGGCTGCTGCTGGTTAGCGATGCCACACCACCCGTGGGCACCCAGATGACCTCGTTTCAAATTGGTGGCCAGGACGTGTTTTACCGGGACGGCAAATGTGTTTCGGCAGATGGAACGCTGGGCGGTTCAGCACTCACCTTGATTGAGGCCGTGGCCAACTGTGTGCGACAGCTGCACTTGCCCCTGGATGAGGCGCTGCGTCTGGCCTCCCTCTACCCAGCCAGAGCGATTGGAGTGCAGGATCGGTTGGGCCAAATCGCACCGGGCTACATTGCCAACCTGGCGATCTTCAACGATCAGTTTCAGATTACAGGCATGGTGGATCGGGGGCAATATTTGCCGATGGGGGCGTCGGCAGCGTTTGATGTCGGCAGCTTGCGAGATCGCGTTCAGCCGGTGTGAGCTATTGAGCTGCTACTGAACCACTACTGGGCCACTACTTAGTTAAACCATGCTCCAGAGCATAGCGCACCAGTTCGGTGCGGCTGTTGGTTCCGGTTTTGCTAAACAGACGGCTGACATATTTTTCGACGTTGCGGACGCTGGTTTCCAAGCGACGGGCGATTTCTTTGTTCATCAGACCTTCGGCCACCAGTTCCAGAACGCTCTGCTCACGAGGCGTCAGGTCGAGGTTGATTGGGGTTGGCGTCTGGGAAATCGTGCCCCGCTGGCTCAGCATGGCCTTGATTTGGGCGATTTGGCGGGCCATCTCGGCGATATCTGGGATTTCGCCATCTCCAGTGGATTTGGTGACAGCAGCGCGGCGGTCGAGCAGGTTAGTGACGATTGCCACCAGTTCATCCGGGTCGAAGGGTTTGGGCAAGTAGGCGTCACAGCCAGCGTTGTAGCCCTGGATGCGGTCGGAAGTCATGCCGCGAGCGGTGAGAAACACCACGGGTACCGTCTGGTAGCGCGGATCGTCGCGCAGCTGCTTCAGAAACTGGTAGCCGTCCACCTGGGGCATCATGATGTCGGAGATCACCAGATCCGGCGACAGCTTTTGCAGCAAATCCCAGCCTTCTCGGGCGTTGCTGGCGACATCGACCTTAAATCCCTCTTCTTCCAGGTAGGACTGCACGGCCTGACGCAGTCCTGGTTCATCATCCACAATCAGCAATTGTCCGCTGAGCATCCTGCTGTCTCCTTGGCTGTCTCCTGAAGTTCTCGAACCCTGCACCGAGGTCTAAGGCTTATTTTATTGCTTTTGCCTGGTTTGTTCCTGTGCCTATCTTGCGCTGAGCCAGCGTTTTGACCTATAGAGCTTGATATAGGGATTTCCTGACTTGCAACGGTTAAGCATCTGGTCTAGAAAGACGCTCAGCCTTGACAGGTTTGCTCAGGATTTAATCAGAATCGGCGCGGTCGATAGCCCGCTGTAAGTAGCCTTCCGCCTGAGCTAGCAGAGTAGCGGCTGGGGCAAGTTCCAGGCCAGTTCTCTCGATTAGAATGGCCAGCTTGACATCGTAGTTGGTCAGGTCCAACAACTGTTCGGCTCGACTGCGTTCCACCCCGGTTGCTTCACAGACAATGCGTTTACAGCGTTCGACCAGCTTTTCGTTGGAAGCCTGCACATCCACCATCAGGTTGCCATAGACCTTGCCGATCTTGATCATCACTCCGGTAGAGAGCATATTCAGCACTAGCTTCTGGGCTGTGCCTGCTTTCATGCGGGTAGAGCCCGTCACGACTTCTGGACCGGGCAGGGGTTCAATGGCGATTTTGGCCAGCTGGCCAATTTGGGAGTTGGGCGTGCAGGCCAGGGCAACTGTGGCTGCACCGATTTGATTGGCATAGTCCAGCGCTCCAATCACGTAGGGCGTGCGTCCG
>JBJTUI010000747.1:0-8504 GCA_046080625.1 Elainella sp.
AGCGGCTATGAAATTCCCGGCCTCACCTACGTCGGCGAAGGACTCAGCGCCCTGCGCTATGGCATTGAACCCAGCCTGATTCGGCCCATGCTGCCGGTCAGCCGCCGCTCGGCCAACTACACCAAACCCACAGCGGCCTACAATCCCTCCTATACCCAGATGCGGGGGGGCGAGCGGGCTGCCTACCTGGCCTGGTTGGCGGGCGGGCGCTGTGACCCCAAGGCCCACAGCAGCTATGTCTGGCTGTTCTTTTACGGCCTGGAACGGCGCGTCCTGCACGATCTGATGCCGCAGCTGACCCAGTCCCAATCTGATCCAGAGGCCAAGGCCGAACTCCAGCAGATCATTGTGGAGGTGCAGCGGCTGAAAACCCTGTATGGCGGACCCACTACCGGCTGGGGATTGGACAACAAAACCAGCGCCTTTCTGGAAGTGTGCCGCAACCTGCTCGCGCCCACGGCCAGCCCGCTCCCCACCGACCTGGCCAAGGCTTCACTGTTTGAACTCCAGGTGGGGCTGGGGAAACTGGTGGTCGAAAAGCAGCCCCTGCCGCCAGAATGGGTCTTGGCCTGGTATAACCGCATCACCAACAACAGCCTGCCCACGGTGGCGCTGCGCTGCCCTGCCGAGTTCAACAGCCTGTTCAAGATTCGCTATCACCAGAAGCACGGGGCCGGAATTGTGCTGAAACCCGGCAAAAGCCGCCTCAGCCTCACCTATTTTCCGGCCAGCCCCAGCTTTGGTCGGTTGATTGAAGTGCCGGTGGGCAACTTGCCCGACCTCTCCCGCCTCACGGCCAAGGTGAAACTAATCAGCGAACTGGTCTACACCTGCCGCATGGAGCTGGAGCCCCTGGGTCGGCTATTAGGCCGTCGCCCCGAAGCCGCAGGAACACCCGTTGCTCTGGCGCTGCTGCCTGCCGAGCTGCTTGAAACCCACGGCGGCAAGGCTTACAAAACATTTCAGACCTGGCTGAAACGCTTGAACATTCAGCAGCCCGTCGTCGTCTCCGGCGCAGACCTGCTGCACCAGTGGGCGGGCAGCAATCCCGACAAATTCACGCCTACCGAAGCCCAAAACCTTGCGAAGCTGTTGGCTCACCTGGGCTATGCTCTGGAGCCCGATCCGCGATTGGGCGGCCCCGTACCCACGGCCAAAAGCAGCCTGGCCCTGTTTCAACTGCCGCCCGACTCCCCCAACAGCCTCTCCCCCAACAGCCTTTCCCCCGACAGCCTTTCTCCAGCCTATGGCGACGCTGCCCTGCTAGCCCAGCTGGCCCTGGCAACCGCCAGCGGCGGTCAGTCTCCCAGTCCGGTAGAGCTAGCCGAACTCAACACCCAGCTAGCCCAGCTGCAGATCACACCCGCTGAACAGATTCGACTTGCCGCCCAGATCCAGATCCTGCTCCAGGCTGGCTCCTCTCTGCGCAGCCTCAAGGCCCGGATCGAGCGGGCTGATCCAACCCAATTGCCCCACTTCGGCCAGGTGTTGATCCGAGTCGCCGCTGCCGATGGTCCGGTGACGCCTCAGGAAGTCAAGCAGCTAGAAAAAGCCTACGGCCTGCTAGACCTGGACCTGCAAACCCTCTACAGCGACATCCACGACCTCACGACCTCCGACCCCGTCACCGTGCGTCCGGCTCAGCCCAGAAAAGGCCACAAACTTCCCGCCCGCCCCGCCGCAGGACTCGACATGGCCCTGGTGCAGACCAAGTTAGCCGAATCAGCAGAAATTTCCACCCTATTGGCCGACATCTTCAGCGAAGACCCCCAGCCCGCTCCCCAAACTAAAGTCACCAAATCCGCCAAATCCACTAAATCCAAAGCCGCTAAATCCAAAACCGCCAAATCCTCCCCACCCCCCCACCCCCCCACTCCCTCACCTCCCCCATCCCACCCCCCCATCCCCGGCCTCGACCTGCCCCACTCCGCCCTCCTCCACCTCCTGGCCCAGCAGCCCACCTGGCCCCGTGCTGACCTTCAGGCGGCTGCCACCCAGCTCGACCTGATGCTCGACGGCGCTCTGGAGGTGATCAACGAACTGGCTTTTGAACGAATCGACGAACCCGTAACCGAAGGCGAAGACCCGATTGAAGTGAATCAGACGGTGATGCAGGAGCTGTTAAATCTATGAACGCGATTAAGGCCAAAGACCGGGATGTGGTAATCCAGTCCCTCCAGGCAGGCGTAGTGCCGCGACGCGGCCAGCATTTGATCCAGGTGGGGCGGGTCGAGGAAACCAAAGCCCTGATTCGCGACCTGGAACGAATTGCCGAGGGCGGTTCGGCCATCCGGTTTGTGATCGGCGAATATGGCTCCGGCAAAACCTTCTTCCTGTCGCTGGTGCGCTCGATTGCCCTGGAGAAAAAGCTGGTGACGGCCCACGCCGATCTCACCCCCGACCGCCGCCTCCACGCCACGGGCGGACAGGCCCGCTCCCTCTACGCCGAGCTGATGCAAAATTTGGCCACCCGCACCAAGCCGGAAGGCGGAGCCCTGCCCAGCATTGTGGAACGGTTTGTCACCTCTGCCGTGGGCGAAGGCCGCGAACGCGACATCGATCCAGATACCGTGATCCGAGAACGGTTAGAACACCTTTCGGAAATGGTTGGGGGATACGACTTTGCCGAAGTAGTCTCCGCCTACTGGAAAGGTCACGATACGGGAGACGAAACGCTCAAGGCTAACGCGATTCGCTGGCTCAGGGGCGAATTTACAACCCGCACCGATGCCCGCCATGCCCTGGGTGTGCGGACCATCATCGATGATGCCAACGTCTACGATCAGCTGAAGCTATTTACCCAGCTAGTGAGATTAGCCGGATACAGCGGTTTTCTCATCTGCCTGGATGAATTGGTGAATCTCTACAAACTGGCCAACACCCAGGCCCGTAAAAGCAACTACGAACAGATTTTGCGCATCCTCAACGACTGTTTACAGGGCTCTGCCGTAGGGCTAGGCTTCGTGATGGGCGGCACCCCCGACTTTTTGATGGACACCCGGCGCGGCCTCTACAGCTATGCGGCGCTCCAGTCGCGGCTGGCCGAAAATAGCTTTGCCGTGAATGGCCTGGTAGACTACAGTAACCCGGTGTTGCGGTTGGGCAACCTCAGCCCAGAAGATCTGTTCGTGCTGCTGAGCAAAATCCGCCACGTCTTTGCCTCGGGCGACCCAGCAGCCTATCTGCTCCCCGATCCAGGTATCCAGTCCTTCATGGCCCACTGCTCCCAGCGGATCGGCGACGCCTACTTCCGCACCCCCCGCAACACAATCAAAGCCTTCATCGATCTGCTCTCGGTGCTGGAACAGAACCCCCAGGTGTCCTGGAAAGATCTGGTGACCCAGGTCAGCGTTGCAGCCGAAGCCAACCCGGATCTCCTGTCTGCACACAAAGATGCAGCCGCCGAAGACGACGACCTGGCTTCGTTCCGGCTTTAGGGATGGGGGCCCCCATCCCCTAACCCCTTGCCCCCAGTTTGGGGGAAGGGGAACCGGACAGGGCACTCTATGGCCAGTCTCGTATCACCTTAGACTCATGAAGCCCAGGCGGATTCGACGCAATACATCCGACAAGGTTGCTGCGGCTCGTCGCTTGCGCAAGCATCCCACACCTGCCGAGCACCTGCTCTGGCAAGCCATTCGAGAACGCCAACTCAACGGATTAAAATTCCGTCGCCAACATCCTGTTGATGCGTTTATCGCAGATTTCTACTGTCCCCAGCGCAGATTAATCATTGAGCTTGACGGAGAAATTCATCAGCACCAGGCTGAGTACGACGGCGCTCGCACCCAGCGACTGCAAGATCTTGGCTACAAAGTGCTCCGCTTTCACAATTCTGAAATCACCTCCAACCTGGAGCAAGTTCTACGGGCGATTCTCGCTGCTAGCCAGCAGTAGATCTATCCAAAATTAGCGGCCAAAATCCCCCCTTAAGTCCTGCATCTATTGCTGTTTAGCCCCTTCCCCCAAATTTGGGGGCAAGGGGTTGGGGATGGGGGCCTTGTAGCCGCCTATTGTAAACTTTTGCCACTCAACCCCACCCCGGCCCCAGATTTTTGCGACACTGATCAACAGCCTTAGCTTCAGCCTTTGCTCTCAAGTCTCTCTGGGTTGCGCCCTCTTTAACTGTGCAGCCGGAGATCTCGTCTATGAAATTGGCCTACTGGATGTATGCTGGCCCTGCCCACATCGGCACCCTGCGGATCGCCAGCTCGTTTAAGAATGTCCATGCAATCATGCATGCCCCGTTGGGCGACGACTACTTCAACGTGATGCGGTCGATGTTGTCCCGCGAGCGCGAGTTTACGCCCGTCACCACCAGCGTGGTAGACCGCAACGTTTTGGCGCGGGGTTCCCAGGAAAAGGTGGTGGAGAATATCACCCGCAAAGACCAGGAAGAACACCCCGATCTGATTGTGTTGACGCCCACCTGCACCTCTAGCATTTTGCAGGAAGACCTGCAGAACTTTGTCGAGCGCGCCCAGCTTGAGGCCAAGGGCGACGTGCTGCTGGCCGATGTCAACCACTATCGGGTCAATGAACTTCAGGCCGCCGACCGGACGTTGCAGCAGATTGTCCAGTACTACATCGAGAAAGCCCGCAGGCGCGATGAACTGCCGTTTGGTAAGACCGAGCGGCCCTCGGTGAATATTATTGGCATGTCTACGCTGGGCTTCCACAACAACCACGACTGCACCGAGCTGAAGCGGCTGATGGCCGATCTGGGTATTGAGGTCAACGCCGTGATTCCAGAGGGCGCGTCGGTTCACGAGCTGAAGCATTTGCCCCAAGCCTGGTTCAACCTGGTGCCCTACCGCGAGCTGGGCCTGATGACGGCCAGCTACTTACAGCAGGAATTCGAAATTCCCCTGGTGGAAATTACGCCGATGGGCGTAGTAGAGACGGCCCGCTGCATTCGGGCAATCCAGCAGGCGGTGAACCAGCAGGGGCCGCAGATCAAGGGCGAGACGTTTGAGCCGGTCAACTACGAAGCCTATATCGACGAGCAGACCCGGTTTGTCTCCCAGGCCGCCTGGTTCTCGCGCTCGATCGACTGCCAGAATCTGACCGGCAAAAAGGCCGTGGTGTTTGGCGACAACACCCACGCTGCCGCCATGACCAAGGTGCTGGCCCGCGAGATGGGCATTCATGTGGTGTTAGCCGGAACCTACTGCAAATACGACGCCGAATGGTTCCGGGAGCAGGTAAGCGAATATTGCGACGAAGTTTTGATCAGCGACGACAACGCCGCGATTGCTGACGCGATTGCCCGCCTCGAACCCGCCGCGATTTTTGGCACCCAGATGGAGCGCCATGTCGGCAAACGGCTCGATATTCCCTGCGGCGTGATCGCCTCGCCGATCCATATCCAGAATTTCCCGGTGGGCTACAAGCCGTTTTTGGGCTACGAAGGCGCAAACCAAATGGTCGATCTGATCTACAACTCCTTCACCCTGGGCATGGAGGATCACCTGCTGGAGATCTTCGGTGGCCACGACACCAAGGAAGTGATCACCAAGGGCGTCTCGGCGGATTCGGATCTGAATTGGAACCGGGAGGCCGCTGCCGAACTGAACAAGGTGCCGGGATTCGTGCGGGGCAAGGTGAAGCGCAACACCGAAAAATTCGCCCGCGAGCGCGGCTTCTCGGAGATCACGCTGGAGGTGATGTATGCCGCCAAGGAGGCCGTAGGGGCTTAACCCGCCAGCGCCAGACCGTCGGCCCGAGGCTCTGAGGCGGCTATCAGCGTGTTGCCCTGTCCCGTACCGGCTTGGCGCAGAATGATCTGACCCTTGCCAAACGAGCGGCCCTCGGCCAAGACCTGAACAGCGTGGCCCCGGTCCATCAGCTCCAGCACCAGCGAACGCGGCACCGTCTGTTCCAGAAACACCCGGTTGAGGGACTGCTCCATGCCGATCTGCCAGCGGGGCGCATCTAGGGCCGCCTGGGGGTTGAGGCCATAGTCGGCCAGGTTAACTATCACCTGGACATGCCCCTGGGGCTGCATGTGGCCCCCCATGACGCCGAAGGGTCCCAGGGCGGCACCATCGCGGGTGATAAAACCGGGAATGATCGTGTGAAACGGGCGTTTACGCGGCGCGACACAGTTGGGGTGATCCGGGTCGAGGCTGAAACCCATGCCCCGGTTTTGCAGAGCGATGCCAGTTTCGGGCACCAGGATACCGCTGCCAAACCCTTCGTAGTTGGACTGGATCAGGGACACCATCAGCTCCGAGTCGGCGGCGGCCAGGTAGACCGTGTTGCTGGTGGGCAGTTCGGCCTGCACCAGACCGGCCCGTTCGCCGATCAGCTGGCGCTGTTGGGCGGCATAGTCTTTGTCCAGCAGTTCGGCTGGGGCTTTCTGCATCCAGTCTGGGTCCGAGACATGCCGGTAGGTGTCGGCAAAGGCCAGCTTCATCGCCTCGATCTGCCAGTGGAAGCTATTGGCCGACTCGCGGGGGTAGCGGCTAAGGTCATAGCCTTCCAGCAGGTTCAGCGCCATCAGGGCGGCGATGCCCTGGCCGTTGGGCGGAATTTCCCAGAGGGTCAAATCGCGGTAGGTCGTAGAAATGGGCTCAACCCAGGCGGGCTGGTGCTGGGCCAGGTCAGCAGCGGTGAACAGGCCGTCCGTGGCGTCGCTGAAGGCCAGGATGCGGCTGGCCAGAGCCCCCCGGTAGAAGCTTTCGCCCCCGGTGGCGGCAATTTCGCGCAGGGTAGCAGCATGGGCCAGACTGCCCCAGATCTCGCCCGCTCGGGGAGCCCGGCCCTGGGGGAAAAACACCTGCTGGAAGGGCAGAAACTCCGGGCTGTTCAGGGACAGATGGACCGACTCAACCGACCGCCAGGCCCGCGCAGTTTCCGGCGAGACGGGAAAGCCCTGTTCGGCATAGCGAATTGCCGGTTCAAACAGCTGCTCGAACGGCAGGCGGCCCCAGCGCTGCCAGAGTTGATACCAGGCCGAAACGGCTCCCGGTACCGTCACCGTCAGCCAGCCCTTTTCTGGCATCTGGGACAGGTCAAGACAGCAGGCCAGGTGCAGATTTTCGGAACTGCGGCCCGAGGCGTTCAGGCCATGCAGGCCCCCATCCCAGACCAAAGCAAAGGCATCGGAGCCAATTCCATTAGAGGTGGGCTCCACCACCGTCAGGGCAATCGCCATAGCCACGGCAGCATCGACCGCATTGCCCCCCGCCCAGAACATTTCCATCCCGGCTAAACTGGCCAGGGGCTGGCTAGTAGCAGCGGCAAACCGCTGGCCCATCACGACACGACGGCCTGAAGTATAGGGATAGGTGGTTAAGTTTTGCATAGTTTAGGTGGGGGCAGGCCAGAGGAGCGGGCCGGGGAAGCAGGTCGATAGCCCATCCTAGAGGCGAACGGCCCCTGGGTCAATCGGCAAGGCTAGTCGGCAGGCCCATCGATTGCCCCACTGCACGGCCCCACAGAAATCTGAACTGGGAGAGAGCAGCCGTACAGGCCAATGGCTTAGAATTTGGAAGGAAAATGAGTTGTTCTGGATAGGTTCAATGCATTCTGTTGCTCTCAAGACGCTGGCTGCCCTGGTCATCACCGCAGGTTCGTTCACAGGCCCATTGGCCCAGACGCCAGCCGTCGCCCAGACGCCCTCAGACTCAACTCCCCCATCTTCCCCACCTCCCCCATCCCCCTCATCTTCCCCATCCCCCATCCGCTTCAAGCGCATGATCGTCCCCTATCGCGGCGTCTCCCAGCCGATCACCTTCCAGCGCTACGAGCGGATCGGCACCCCAGCCACAACCTATTTCCCCGCCTCCTACCTGACCGCCAGCGGCGGCTGCACCGAGCGCGGCTGCGGCATGGGGTTCTTTAGCCAGCCCGACGAAACCAATCAGGCGGAGGGCAATTTTGTCCGGTTCTTTTTCCCGCGCCAGACGGTGACGGTAGATCAGCTGCGCACCCTGGCCACCACGGGCGAGCAGAGCCTGGTAGAGCTGAACCCCAGCTGGACGGTGACGGCTACTCAAACCGCTAATCTAGAGCTGCCCTGGATGAAAGAAGCGACCGCTTTTACCACGCCCAGCGGAGCCAAAGGCCGGATCATTCTCGGCGAACACAACGGCAAAGCGTTTGGAATTTTAGAGGTCTACCAGCAGAATCGCGAGACAGAATTTGCGCCCTTGTTCAAGGCGATTTACGAAAATTTAGAATTCACGCCCGAATCATCGACCGCATCCTAAATCATTCCCAGGGTCGATATAGCAAAATTTGTGGCTATCTATACTGAAATACACGATTCTCAAATCTGAGATTTTCGCTTCACTGTATTTTGGTTAGCTCGATCTGGCTTCAGATCTGGCTTTTGTGCCGGGATTGATCCTGGGTAGGAGACTAAATTCCTGACCGGATTGATCCGTTTACAGGCTCTAGCTTTTGGCGCAAATTTTCAGAATTTAGCAGATGCAAATTCTGCTTGAGAGTTTTCGCAAACCTGTGGGTTCCGCCCCAATCCACGGGGCCAAATCAAC
>JBJTUI010000748.1:0-3007 GCA_046080625.1 Elainella sp.
GTTTTCAGGATAGTATGCATTATTAGATCTCCCGCGGTTCTGCTGACTTATGGCCAGGATTGCCAGCCAATTCAAATCAGATCTACGCTCAGATTTCTTGAGTATAAGGTAATGTTACTCGCACCAGCGTTCCGCCCACCTCAGCCGAAGAGAGGATCTCCAGTTCTCCCCGGTGGGCTTCGACAATTTGCCGGACGATTGCTAATCCCAGACCGTTGCCGCTAGATTTTGTGGTGAAAAAGGGTTTGGTCAGCTGGGCTAGAATCTCGGGTGGGATTGGGTCGCCGCCGTTATGCACCTCTACGCAAGCCCTGCGCTGGTAGCCACAGGCCGCAAGGGACCAGCGGATTGTTTCCCCCTCAGACACCGCTTCGCAGGCGTTGCTGACCAGATTAATAAACACCTGCTTCAGTTTGTCTGGGTCGGCCAGGATCGGCACCGGCTCCGTTGGCGCAAAGTCAATTTGACGGCCTTGGGCAAAGGGCAGATCGCGAATCGGCTCCAGCATCTCCTGGATCAGGCTGTTGAGCTCTAGCTCTACGGTTTGGAGGGCCTGGCAGCGGGCATACTGCAAAATCTCGTTCAGCAGCCGCTGGAGGCGCTGGGCCTCGTCAAGCGCCAGATCGAGCCGCAGTCTGGCCCGCTCCGAGAGGTCGAGGCTGGTAAACGACTGGAGGCCCATCAGCACGGTTGTGAGCGGGTTGCGCACCTCATGCACAATCATCGCGGCCAGTTCGCCAATTTCGGCCAGCCGCTCCAGGGCGCGTTCGGCCTGTTTGCGCTCGGTGATATCGTTGGCCACCGACAGCAGGCAATCCTCGCCGTCCAGGGTAATCAGCTCTGCCGAAAATAGAATAGAGCGGGGTTCGCCCTGCCGGTTGCGAAACGTGTATTCCAGGTTGCGGGCGGCACCCGTCTGCTGGAGCTGTTCGACCATCTGGGCTCGATATTCTGGGGCGGCCCAGAGATTCAGATCGCTGGCCGTCTGGCCAATCACCTCCGCCAAGCTGCTGCCATAGAGCTGCAAAAAGCTGTCGTTCACTTCGATCAGCCGCCCCTCCCGCAGGGTGCTGATCAGAATCGCCGAGGGACTGCTGCGAAACGCCTTGGCAAATTTCTCCTCCGACTGGCGTAAAGCCTGCTCGACCTGGGTGCGTTCGGCAATCGAGTCCGAAACCTGCTTATACATCTGATCAAAGGCGGCAATCACCTCGCCCAGCTCATCGGTGCGGCGCAATCTAAGCGAATCAAATTCGGGCGGCGGCTGGTTTTGCTGCACGGCCCGGCCCATCTTGAGCAGGTCGCTGCGCAGCAGCAGAATCGGCGTCACCAGGGTGCGCTCAATCCCCAGCAGGGTCACCAGAGTAACAAAGATCGAGATGATCAGCACTAGCAACAGGATGCGGCCTGTAAAGGCCAGTAGCTCCTGTTGAACTGCCGTGGTGTCGTGCCGCACAATCAGTAGATATTTGCCGTTGAGCTGCTGCATCGTCCAGGCGGCGTCATACCGGGACTGGGCACGGTCATAAAAGGTGGCCTGCCGGTCGGTCTTCACCTGAACAAAGCTGAGGGTTGGGGCTTCGCCAAATCGGTCAATTTCTTCGCCCGTAGCCCGGTAGAGCGCTCCCCCACGCACCACCTGACTGGGAGCCAGCCGCCTCAGCTGCCCCAGTAGCTCAGTTTCTGTGTTGGCCGGGTCGATCGCGGCCAAGGCTCCCTCCACTCGCGCTGTAGACAGATCTCGCATCTGGGTCAACAGCTCCTGCTGCCGCCGCTGGATCGAGGGCACCAGAATGATAAACTCGATCAGCAAAATGCTGGCAAACACCCAGAGCACAATGTGCTGCGACAGGCGAGCCTGCAAAAAGAAGCGCATTGCCTGAAATTTGGAAGACACTGGCATCTCCTGAGCAGAAGGGCAGCCCGAGCAGGACAGAACCTGGGTAGACCTCTAGGGCCGCAAACTGGGTAGGAATTGATTTTAATTGATCCAGCGATTTCGATAAAGCGACAGTTGGCGGGTGCGCACAAGCCCGGTCTCATACTTTAATTGGCTGCTATGCAGCCGCCAATAAAAAAGCAGCCGCTGGGGCTGCCGGAATAAATCTTTCACCTGATTTAACAGCAGATTAGCAGGTTGGACTGGGCCTGTCGGTTTTACAGCACACATCCAAGTCAGCCGCCGCCAGGATGTAGCATCAAGAGAGCGCCTGGTCTGACCTCAACTGGCGAGCATCAGCGCCCCAGCAGTTCCGTTCCCAACCAGCCCATGACTCCCCATTCCCAATTCACAACCCTCGGCCTCGGCAGCTTCTTGAGGGGGACAGTCTATCCCCTTCAGGCGATTCGCCTGTTTCAACAGCAGCCCCACCTGCGCCGATTTGTGCTGCTGCCGATTCTCTTCAACCTCGTCGTCGGGGTGACGCTCTACGCCAGCCTGCTGGTGGCCGGACTGCACGCCATTGATGCCCTGATCACCGCCGTCCCCGACTGGCTAACCGACGCCGCCCTGCCCGCCGAACAGATTTCTGGCTCCATCTCCGACCTGTGGACTGGCTTTTGGGCGTCTTGGACCAAGCTGCTGCCCAGCTGGTTACATTGGCCACAAATCCCCTGGCCGCAAATTCCTTTACCACAAATTCCCTGGCCTCAGGTCACTCTGCCCCCAATCCCGTTTCCCCAGGTACATCTGCCCGGCTGGCTGGCCGAACTGCCCGAATTCGGGCTGCTGCTGGCGTTAGGACTGATCCGGCTGCTGCTGGTGCTGGGGTTGCTGCTCCTGACCGGTCTGATTCTGCTGCAATTTGGTGTGCTCTTGGGCGCACCCTGGTATGGCCAGCTTTCGGAGGAGCTGGAGAAACTGAAAACGTAATTGCTCAACCTAGACAGAATAGGGGGTTCAGACCTCTTGCCGACCATTTTCAGAAATTTTCTGCAAGCATAATTACGAATTTGGCGCTTTTGACATATTTCTCTGGACACAAAATGGCTGAAACCCCTATTCTTC
>JBJTUI010000749.1:0-5108 GCA_046080625.1 Elainella sp.
CAGGAATTTTCGACTGGCCAAGCCTGCTCTAAATGATCTAAATGGGTCATCAGCTTCAACTCCTCCTCCCAAGCAAGACGCAGAACCGCAATTTTCTACACCGAAATTAAATTTGGATTAAAGATAGCGCAAGCCTCTAAATATGGCGTAGCTCTGCTGACAAATTTTGGGCGGTGCTTTGGAACAGGTGAGCTGGCAGGTAGTCGGCAGATCTCGGTCAGATCAGGGCCGAGCCTGAATTTCGTTGCGGCGCAAACTGCCGCAAGTGCTCTCTGCTGTAGGTTATCTCTATCACAAGTCATACCGGGGATACAGGGGACTAGGGAATAGCGGGGTGCCAAGCCTGAGAAAGCGCCGTTTTTAGAGGACTGCGCGTGATAGTTCGCACCTCGCGCTGTGATTTTAGATCACATTTGCCAATCGATCTCAGTCAATTCGAGCCTGGAAGGCGTAGACAAGAATGGGGAAAGCAAGAGTCCAGTTTTGCTGGGCTTCCTGCCATTTTGTTGCGTTTAGGGTTCACCATATGTCGCTTTCCATGATTCATCGGCTCGTCCAGTCTGCATTTCAGACGGGCTATCTTAGCGTCGAGTCAGAGGGATTGATCCGCCAAGTGATTGCAGTCCGGGGCTATCACGCAACAGATCTCTCGGCCCTTGAGGAATTACACCAGGCAATCTATGCGGGCAAAGTCAAGCGCGAGGCGGGAGACCTGCTCCACTGCTTCCCCCTCCCCCAGAAAACCGCCTAAACCTTTTAGGTTGACCAGAAGAGGGTTAAATCTGGACCAGAACAGGGCCAGCGCTAGTCAGGATCAGGGGAACGGATTATCCTAGAAACGATGTCAGGGGAGCGATTCAAGCCTCTGCTGACTCGGCCCTGACTGAGCGGTGCAATAACCGCCTCGACCTGAGAGGATAGCCATGACCCCAGATTCGAATTTTCCGCCCGACGGCGCTGTCCCCAACTCAGCTAGGGGATCCGTTCCCGAGCCGGTCGGTCGGACCCCGAACTCACCGCTCGGCAATGGAGCTACTCCGGTCAACCAACCCCTGCGCATTCCCCAAGCCGCAGCCCAGGCGGCCCTCGAAATGGACGGGCTGTCCCGTGGTTCTAACGATGTCACCCTTGCCAATCCGCCAGTTAATTCAGGGCGACCCGCCTCTCGCACCACCCAATCGAGCTCGCTGAGCAACCCATCCAGACGCCTCTCGGTGCTGGAACTGCTGATCTTGCTCACCCTGGTGCTGATGTTTGTGGGGCTGTCAATCGGCAATTTCTGGGTGGGCTTTGCCGGAGCACTGGTGGCGCTGGTGCTGTCGCTGCAAATCGTGGGGCGGCTGTTCTGGAAGATTTGGACTGAAGTTATTTCGCCCCAGGAGCGGCTGATCATCATCGGACTGGTGGGTTTCACCCTGGCGGGGTTTGGGCTGGTGCAGCTCAGCGGTTGGGGTGACGATTTTGCCACCTGGTATGAAACCCTGAACTGGGACGCGATTGGGGCAACGGGCGAAGTCGGAGGAGCCATCGGCCAGATCCTGATTGCCGTGCTGGCAGTCTATATTGCCTGGCGGCAGTACGTGATTTCTAAAGATCTGACGATTCAGCAAAATAGCATTACCCAGCAGCAGACGATCGACTCCTACTTCCAGGGCATCTCCGAACTGGTGCTAGACGAAGAAGGCCTGCTAGAAGACTGGCCCCAGGAGCGCGCTATCGCCGAAGGCCGCACCGCCGCAATTCTGAGCAGCGTCGATGCCAACGGCAAGGCCAAAGTGCTGCGGTTTTTGTCCCGCTCGCGGCTGTTGTCTCCGCTCCAGCGTGACCGCAGGCTGGGACGAGCGATTCTGGACGGCAGGGGCGGCTACGCCGAAGACCGCAACTATGGCGTGCGCGTAGTCGATCTGGGCGTGATGCTGGCCGGAGCCGATCTGTCGGGCACCGACCTGCGCTGGACCGACCTGAGTGATATCAACCTGATTCGGGCCAACCTGCGCAACTGCGACTTGGTCAAGGCCAACCTGGCCCGCACCATCCTCTGTGATGCAGTTTTGGCCGGGTCAGACCTGATGGGTACGCGCCTGTTCTACGGGCCTGTCACGACCACCTTGCCCCGCAGCCGCGCCGACCTGCCCGACTACAACACCGGAGCCTACACCGGAGCCGTCGTCGAAGGGGCCGATTTTACCAACGTCCAGCGACTGTCGGAAGAACAGCGCTACTACTGCTGCGCCTGGGGCGGAACCAGTACCCGCGCTACAATTCCGGGCGGCTGTGAGGGGATTCCGAATTTGCTGGAGGAGTGAGGGGATGAGGAGATGAGGGGATGAGGGGATGAGGGGATGAGGGGATGAGAGGAGATGGGGGAGATGGGGGAGATGGGGGAGTAGAGTGAGGATGCGCTGATAGTCTTTGTTCAAGCTTTGCTGAGAGCGGCAGCGAGAACCAGGTTCTTTTGATCTCAAGCTCTACAGCCCAGCCAACCCTCCCCACCTCCCCATCCCCCCACCTCCCCTACTTCCCCACCTCCTCAAACACCCAGTCCACCATCCGCAAATACAGCGTTGCCCCAACAGTTGCGCCTTCGGTTAAATCGCTCAGCTGGACGGGGTTGAGGGTTGCGGCTTCTAGGGCTGCCAGGATTTGATCGCCGTGGGGTAATTCTTCGTGCATGTGGATCTGCATGAAGCGGGCCGTGCGGTCGGTGATGAATGGCGCAGTTTGTAGCAGGCGCTTGGCTACGTCGCTGCTGCCTGCACCGAGGTTTTCTAGAATGCAGGTTGCGCCCAGTCGCACAAACGGACGGCTATCGATTACCGAGTCGAAGTAGGCCCACCAGAGTTTGACATCCAGCGGTGCGGGCAGCAGGGCTTGGCCCAGATTCTCCAGGTCTTTCTCGGCGATCCGGTAGTGCAGTTCTTCTTCGAAGCCGAAGGCCACCAGAAATTCGCGCAGTTTTGGTTTGGTAGCGAGGCTGGAGTGGCTGGCCGCCCGCAAAAAATGGCGCTGGACGTCTTTGGTGAGGTGATATTGCATCGACAGGTAGCGGACATAGTGTTCTAGCCGCAGGCCGCCGGACGCTTCAATTCGCTGGAGGCGCTGGCGAAACTGGGACTGGGACTGGGTGACGATTGCCGCGATGGGCGACAGGCTGGAGGATAGACTAAGCGACATTGCGGTTACTCAAAGCGTTATAGGACGGAATATAGCGGTCGCAAAGCGAGCGAGAGGCATTCAGCAAAATCTGACACATGGTTGCTGGAATGGTTTTCATCAGCTTGGCGAGCGCCGATTTTGGCAGGATCAGCAGGTCGGTAGGCGTCAGGGTGACTGCCTGCTCAAGCGAAGGGGAGGGGTTAAACAAATTCGTTTCCCCAAAGGTTTGGCCCGGTTTGAGAATCGCGACAGCAGAGGCTGCCGGATCGGTCTGGGAATTGACATAGCTCACCTCGACCTCGCCCGTCAGAACGATAAACATGGCGTTTGTGACATCGCCTAGCCGCACAACGGCCTGCCCTGGCGGCAGGGAATAGACAGTAGCGGCCTGCATCAACTGCTGCACGGTGTCGGCGTCAAGGGTCTGCCAACCGGGAATCGTAGGAGGAATCGGCAGGGGGTGAACGGCGGGCAGTTTGGCAAACCAGTCGCGGGCCTCAGATCGATTGGGAAACTGGCGCGCCACCCGCAGCAGCGGCGAACGCACGGCTTGCAGGTAGTCCAGATCCTCCAACAAAAGCACCTGGGGAATTTGCAGCCCCACGTCTGATTCCAAAAAATGGGGGGCGTAGCAGCGGTAGCCCAAGCTCTTGTAAAACGGCAGCAGCCAGGGAGCCGCATGCAGAAAATCAAACTGGATGCCCTGCTCGCGAGCCATGCGATAGGTCGCCAGGATCAGGCTGCCGGGAGCCAGCGAGTTGCGCCACTCAGCGGCCACCACAAAACGGCTGCTGAGGGACAGTCTCGATCGGGGGAACGCATCAGCGAACTGCGCCAACGCCAAAGTCTGCTCCAGCCCATCGGGCAAGCGGCAGTGGTCGAGCCGACTGCGACGCAGGGCTGCAATGATTTGATCCCCCTGGGTCATATAGAGCAGGGTTGCCGTTTCGTCTAGCGCGTCGGTCAGAGTTCTAGCCAGGTGATCGGCAGACCGGGGCTGTTTCTGCATTTCCTCGACATAGACCTGATAGCGAAAGCGATAAATGGCCTGACGCTCTGATTCTGTTGTGGCAACGATAATCTTTGCCATGTAAAAACCTTCCAATGGGTATGAACAACTTAGTCGAACCAATTCCAAACGGGGTCAGAACCAGTCAGAATCAAGTCATAGAAAAAGTAAGCTAATTCATCAGCACACTATGCGGATATTTTCAGAACCAGCGCTTGATCCAACTAGAAGGCAAGTTTGCTAATTCCTGAAACACAATCTTTTCAAAACGCGACCTGCACAGCTTTGACCTACAGGTTGAACAGGTGTTTGCGGGTTCTAATTGCGAGCTATTCTGTGCAGGCTGTTCTAGGCGGGTTGTTCTAGGCGGGTTGTTCTAGGCGGGCTGTTCTAGGCGGGCTGTTCTAGGCGGGCAGCTCTGTGCGAACTGCTGTATACGAACTGTTCTGTAGAGCTATCGTGAGACTGCATGGCAATTTATGCAGAAATTTACAATAATTTGCACGAGCGTCTCAGGCTCTGGGGTTTCATTCATTTGAACGCCGCCCTATGCAGCCGCCGCTGTTCCGACTGCGGGCTGCCGGGGACTCAGTCCTCAAACCAACCTAGGCCAGATCGATTCGCCGGAAGGATTCGATTGGCTGAAGATCCTTAGGCAGCTTGTACGAATAAGTTGATCACCTGGATCGGTCTACTGGCTTGAACAAGGGGCTTAAGCCCCTTGCCTGCTCAGGTTATTTTTACAAGACTCCTTAGTTAAACCAGCGGGCAAACTAATGCGGCGAATCGGCGTAGGAGTTATGGTCAGACACCCCCAGCGAAGCTGGTGGCTTGATGAATGTGACCGCCCCAAGGGCGGATGGCTTTCGCTGAAGGTATCTGTGGGTTAATTAAAACCGTCCACTTTGGTCAGATGCTTCTTGCTCACGAATATAGCGGCGCA
>JBJTUI010000750.1:0-5170 GCA_046080625.1 Elainella sp.
GCTTGGCAGGATGAACGCAATGCTCAAAAGGCGACGGTCAACTGGAGATTTTCCAGTGCGGATGCGCGAATTCGTTTGGAGCATTTATACCCCAATCTAGAACAAAAAAACTAGGCAAAATTTGCTTGGCAAACTATTAGCAACACCCGAAGCAAGTTTCTGTCCGACCAGACCCGACGAAAATCTCAAGATTTCGCAGCCGGTTTTCAGGTAGTCGGCACAAAGCTCCCCAACCGTCTCAAAGTCGGTGAGGCTGAGCCGATGCAGATGCTGCAAATTGGTGCTGAAATTGCTCAGGGCCACGGTTTTCTGTAGCAGCTCCGCCTCGGTTTGCTTGCGGGCTGTGATATCGTGCGCCACCGAAATTACCGTGTCCTCACTGACTGGCGAAATCTTAGTGTTGAACCAGACCGTCTGACCCTGGATCACCAGACTATATTCAAAATCAATCGTCTGGCGCAGCTTGAGGCTGGTCTGGATCTGGCTTAAAAACAGCTCGGCCTGGGCTGGGCTGAATACTTGATGCAGCGTTTTACCCAGCAGTTCGGTTGCGGGTTTATAGAGATTTTTAGGGCTGGTTGGGGCAATTCTCAGGTAGCGGCCCTGGCGGTCTAGGACCAACACCACATCGACCATAGCCGCAAACAGGCCCCGAATCTCGGCCTCTGATTCCTGCAAGGCCAGTTCTACCTGCCGCCGCTCGCAAATCTCCTGCCGCAAAATCAGGTTCTGGTAGCCCAATGCCTCCAGCTGCTTCTGCTCCTGTTCCAGCGACTTCACCTGCGCTAGGGCAATTCCGACCTGGATCGCCATCGCTTCCACCAGAGCAATCTCCGCCTCTGCCCAGACCCGCGCTTCACAGTGCTGCAAAATCAGCACCCCATTGGGCTGGTTGCGATAGGACGTACGCACAGCCAGCAGCGATTGCATCCCGGCAGCCCGACACAGCTCTCGAATAGACTGCAAGCGAGGATCGCGGTAGACATCAGCCACGGCGATTGCCCGATCAGCCGTCAGGAGTTCTCGAATAAACCAACCGTCGGCCAGGGTGAAATCAATCTGGCCCAGGGAACCATAACCAGACTCAACGTACTCAGCAATCAGGGGAATCTCGGGCATTGGCGGGGGCACGTAAATATGAATCGCCGCTCGATTCACCTGTAACACCCGCCCGATCTGGGCCACCGCTGCCTCAAAAGCAACTTGGCTATCGGCCTCCGACTGGAGCGCTGCGGTCACCTGCTGGAGCAGAACGGTTCGTTGCAGCTGTTGTTCCAGCAGGCACTCGGCCTGTTCGCGTTGGGTTGATTCGCGCTGAAGCTGCAAATTCTGCTCAATTAGATGCTGCTGCAAACGCTGCGTACTTAAATGAGTTTCGAGTCGAATCAGGACTTCTTCCAGCTCAAAAGGCTTGGCGATATAATCCACACCTCCCGCCCTGAACGCCTCTATCTTGGCGCTAGTCGTAGTCAGAGCGCTCAAAAACACAACCGGAACATTGCGAGTCCGCCGATCCGCTTTGAGAGCCTGACAGAGCTGGTAACCATTGCCATCAGGCAAATCGACCTCTAGCACAATCAAAGCAGGAAGCTGCGCCTGGGCCAGCTTGAGAGCAAATCCACCGCTAGAGGCAACCTGCACTCGATAGCCCTGCTCAGCCAATTGCCCCGTCAGCTGCCGCAGACTATCTGGAGCGCCATCTACAATCAAAATGCTTTCTTTCAGGTGTGAACGATAGGCAGAAGACATGATTTGTCAAGTTTGTAGAGACCTGCCGCGGCCAGCAGTAAACCAGGCTAATAGAGTCAGGCTAATAAAGTTTCAACATAGCGCACCCGGTCTTGATCTGATCGGGCAGAGTCTGATCGGGCAGAGTCGGATTGGGCAGAGACAGTCAGTGGGTTGAATAGACCAAGTTGGGCAGTTCAGGCTGGCAGGCTCAATGGGTGAGGATAGCTTTTCCTGAGGTCTTGGCCTTCCAGCCTCAAGTAACCTTGTAGACCACCCGGAGGCAGCCATATCGAGCGATCAGGGATTCAAGAAACGCAGCCGGGTTAGTCCAGCTGGAGCAATCCAATGGCGGTAGCCATCGACATGAACCCAATGATGAACTCAACTCAGTGGTGATATAGCGCTACGCCCCCAGCTTAGGACAGAAGGGGGTATTGGGGCTGCGCCCCCAGCTAGGGGTTCCACCCCTGCACTCCGTCCTAACCAAAAAGACAATGGCTATATATGAGGTCTGCTATAGCCGAATCGGCAGATTGCAAATCAGAGGAGGAACAATTTGGCCATCGAGCGGCTTAGCAAAGAAATAGCCCTGGCCGCGTTTACATCCTAACGCCTGCAGCTTGATTGCCTGCTCTTCGGTTTCAACCCCCTCAGCGATCACATCAATCCCCAGACTCTGGGCCAGATTAGTGATTGCCCTTACCAGATATTCACCGCGCTGGGAGCAGAGCTGCTGCACAAAAGAACGATCGATCTTGAGTACATCCAGGGGCAGTTCTAACAGGCGACTTAGGGAGGAATAGCCTGTGCCAAAGTCATCGATGTAGAGCTGTACGCCCAGCACCTGCAGCCGATCCAACACCCGCTCAATCACGTCCGTGTTGTCCATAATCGAACTTTCCGTGATCTCTAGCTTGAGACTCTTGGGCTGCAGTCCGGTTTCCTGTAAGATTTGCTCAATTTGCTGGGGTAATTCAGGACAGGCAATTTGTTTGCAGGAGAGATTGACGCTGATCGTGAGAGCTTCAAAATGAGAAGGAAACGCTTGCTGCCAGGACTGGAGCTGTAGGCAGGCCTCTCGAATCACCCAGGTACCAATGTCAATAATTGAACCCGTCTCTTCGGCAATCGGAATGAACTGGTCAGGTGAAATCATGCCTAAGCTGGGGTGATGCCAGCGCGACAATACCTCAAACCCGGTGATTCGGCCCGTTCCCAGCGACACAATCGGCTGATATTGCAACCGCATCTGCTGGTGCGGCAGGGCGAGCCAGAGATCCCGTTCTAGCCGCAGGCGGGCGAGTTGCTCACTTGAGAGCAGACTGATCACCGTCTCCGCTTCCTCTTCAATGGCGGTCGTCAGCCGCATCAACCGCTCCACGTTGTTAGCGGCAATCTTGACCATGCGCTGTCCTTGCACCGACAGTGATCCAAGGTGTCCGCTATCGAGTAGCTCCAGTGCGCCCTGAATTACGGTCAGGGGGGTGCGCAGCTCGTGGCTAATATCTAAATTGGCATTCTCAGGGGAGACAGCATAATCGGTGCTGAAAGCAGTTTGGTTGTAAAACTTGTTGGTTGTCATGCCTCATCCGCTACTCGATGTCCGTGGCTGTCTATGTCCATAGCTACCTATTGTCACTGGAATCCAGGCTACGACTAGCTGCTATATCAACGCAATCCCTCACCTCTATGAGCAGTTCGGTCATTCAGCAACGCCGTTCTCTGACATCCCTCGATCTAATAAACCTTTCTAACAGTCGGCGAACAGAGGGCTTAGGGGATCTTCTGGGGGGTAGCTGTAGCTAAACTTGAACTGCAACAATCTGAACAGTACTGGGGGCTGGGGCCGGGGCCGGGCTGGAACTACAGCCGGACCACAGCTGTAAACTATAAACCGTGAAGCAAACCGTGAAGCTGTGCCTGCCGAGAGCCGACAACATCTCGAACCACCCTGTTCCGAATTGCCATAACATGCTGGAGAAGCTAGCTGAAAGTTTGGGCGGGAAAGCTTAGCTGAGAGATGCAATTGGGGAAGAAGCCGTAGCTTTAAAGATGTGAACTGTTTCAAGGTGAGCCTTGTCTGCTCAATCCTAGCTGGTTATCAAGCTATGTCTTTACCAGGCTAGTCCTTTACCAGGCTAGTCCTCAACACCCTGATGATCCTGGCCCATCGTTTCCGCAGGTCGCAAAAAGAACATGCCGTGTCCGGAGTCCCTGCTGCTGTAGACTTCTGAGGTGCGATCAGCATCATAGGCAGCAATGGTGAAAAAGTCGGGCAAAACAACTCAAACCGGGCCAGCGAACCGGAAGCTCTTAGGGGCGACTGGCGGCTAGCTGTTCCAGCCCAGAACCTCAAGCAGCTGATGGGCTAGATTTGCGGGCTTGAAGGGTTTGGCAATCATGGCTTTCACCCCCAGTTCAGCAAAACGTCGCTGATCGGACATCTGGACTTTGGCAGTCAGTAATATCACGGGAATATGTTGAGTGGCCGGGTTGGCCTGGAGATGTTTGAAGACCGTTAGACCGTCCATATCAGGCAGCATCACATCCAGCAAAATCGCGTCGGGTTGCTCAAGTTCTGCCTTGGTCAGCCCCTCCTGGCTAGAGCAGGCCACAATTACGTTCAGCCCAGCCATGATTTCCAGGCTGGCCTGGGCAACTTCGCGGATATCATCCTCATCATCGATGATTAAGATACGTTTGCCAGACACTCCCTACCCCCTGAATCACACTTCCTTCTACTATTCCCACCCTAGGCCTGCACGGCAACGCGATCCATCGGTAGGGTGAGATAGAATGTGCTGCCTTGACCCACCCTGCTCTCAACCCACAGCTTTCCCTGATGCTGCTGCACAATGCTGCGGCAGAGCGCTAAGCCAAGACCAGCCCCGCCCTGGCGACGGCTATCGGAGGCATCTAACTGCTGGAACCGATCAAAAATTGCCTCAAGCTGATCAGAGGAGATTCCTGGCCCCTCATCCTGGACTGTAATCAAAACAGCAGGGCTGTGTTTGGCTGGCTCGGTTGGCATCAGGCTTCTACCCGTCTGGAAGGGTTGGTCTGGTGGGGCTAGGGTAATTTCCAGCCACACCCGGCCTCCCGGACGCGAGAATTGAATAGCGTTCATCAGGAGCTGTTCCAAGACCTGTTCAATCCGCAGGGGATCGAGCACAAGCTGGATAGACTGGGAGCGAACAACAAACTGTATTTGATGTTTTCGCGCTAGGTTTTGCAGCCGATCTAGCGTTTGTTTGAGCAATAGGCCGATGTCGCAGGGCTGTTTTTGCAGGGCAATCTTGCCGGTACTCAACCCCTCTAAATCCAGAATCGTGCTGGTCAGTTTGACGATTCGGTCAATATTGTTGACAGCAATTTCTAACATCCGCACGCCCTGGGGTGATAGCTCCCCGAGTTTGCCGGTTAACAGCAGTTCAACAGA
>JBJTUI010000751.1:0-5388 GCA_046080625.1 Elainella sp.
GATTCGCGGATTTAATCGCCTAGCTCAGGTGATTGAAGGAGTCAAATTTCAGGATGGTATCGCAATCACTGACCTCGTTCGCTCCACGACCAAAAACGCTGCTTAATTCTTCTTCATACACCAGATTTGACAATAACCCCATTAGCCAATAGAAATCCCCTCGGCCTAGTCGTAGCCATAGTTGACAATCCGATGTCGATGCTTACTCAGATAGACCATGAATGTCGTCATGCGCTCATGCTGCCAGTCGGTGAACTGCTCAATCGCACCCGCGACATCCCCTTGCCACAAACAGGCTTCTTTGAGTTGATAACTTTTAATTAGACTTAATCGGTAATAAATTGCCCATGCTCTGAATTGACGAAAACCCTATGAAATTGACGAATTTACGTCAATAGCTTGTGTCATTTCTTGTTTCCGATTAAGTCTCATGTATGGGGTGTCTAGCTATTGGCAAAATAGCTTTATGTTAGAGCGAACTCGTCATACAGCGATTTTCATTTCAGTTAGCTAAAGGAGGAGCTGCAGGGGCTACGCCCCCACACCCCACTGTTAATCCATGGTTTATTGATCTGAAAACTGCTGTAAGTTCGATATCGATTGATTCTGACAAAGCTCCTCAAGGTAGCCTAATCTTTCGTAAAGAAGCGGGGCTTACGGAAATAAAGCGCAATAAATCAACACAAAAATTGGCGATTATGCTGCTGAATTTGAAGAATCTGAACGCTGCGATCGTTCCATCCCGCTACGACAGATAATGTGGATTGAAAAAAACGTGAGCGATGAGCTGCTCGCGATCGTCAAGACTCTGGGAGAGGGTATGGGCGGACAGAAGCGGATTGGTATATTAACCAGCGGCGGCGACTGCGCCGGACTAAACGCAGTGATTCGCGCCGTGGTGCATCGGGCGATCTCGGCATACGACTGGGAAGTTGTAGGGATCTGCAAAGCTACGCAAGGATTGATGCAGCATCCGCCCGAGGCAGTGATGCTAGACATCCCCCAGGTAGACTCGCTGCTGATGGTAGGCGGAACTGTACTGGGCACCACCAACAAAGGCGACCCCTTTGCTTTTCCCATGGCAGACGGCACCGTCTGCGATCGCTCCGCCGAAATCGTTGAGGGCTATCACGAGCTGGGGCTGGATGCCATGATCGGAATTGGCGGCGATGGCAGTATGGCAATTTTGCGGCGACTAGCGCAGCAGGGCGGCTGGAATTTTGTCGGTATTCCTAAAACTATTGACAATGACCTAGGAAGCACAGAACACTCAATCGGGTTTGATACAGCCGTGAATATCGCTACGGAAGCACTCGATCGGCTGCATTTCACCGCAGCCAGCCACTCGCGAGTAATGATTCTGGAAGTGATGGGACGCGATGCTGGACATATTGCAATTAGCGCCGGAATTGCAGGCGGTGCAGACGTGATCCTGATTCCCGAAATCCCCTACAGCATCGAAAAAATCTGCCAAAAGATTCGACAAAGACAGGCCCGGAGACAAAACTTTTGCCTGATTGTTGTAGCAGAGTCGGTGAAAACGGAGACAGGCGAATCTGTGACGAAACTAGAATGTCTGGGGCAAAAGCGCTATGGTGGCATCGGTCAATACCTGGCTGACCGGATCACCGCAGGCAGCAACGCCGAAACCCGTGTAACCGTTCTGGGGCACGTACAGCGGGGGGGGATGCCATCTCCCCTCGACCGCCTGATTGCTGCTGCCTTTGGCGTGGCCGCAGTCGATTTGATTGCCGAAGGCAGATTCGATCACATCGTCAGCTGGCGAAATCGGCAGGTGGTCAGTGTACCCATCCTGGAAGCCATCAGTCAGTATGGCACGGTTGATCCGGACGGTACGCTGGTGAAGACAGCGCGAGGGCTCGGAATCTGTCTGGGCTCGTAAGCAAGCCTTCAGGTCAGCATACCGAAGCCCTGAGCGAACTAATAGCAAATCAACTCCAGCAGCGAACCGTCCGGATCGCGAAAATAGAGGCTCATGCCAAACCCCTGGGCTCCAAACCGTTCGACCGGACCCAGCTCAATCGTCACACCATGCTGCTCTAAATGGGCTTGAGCCTCAGCCACTGACCCCGGATAGACAAAACACAAATCGCTCCCTCCCGGCTGTACGGGCAATTGCGCCACAGGCATCGCCTCCACACCTGGCCCATGTAGATTCAGCTGCGTTTCACCAAATCGGTAGGCCCAGCCCTGCGGTCGGGGGATCAGTTCGGCCCCCAAAACGGTCTGATAGAACCGGTTAGATCGCTCCCAATCCGAAACATGAATCACGCAGTGGTCGAGTCTAATCGGCATTATCCTGCTCCCGTTTACTTGCCTGTTGCCGCTGAATCGCCTCCCAGTTTATCCTGACCGTGAAGGTGAAGTGCTATTCGGCAGGGAATTGGAGCAGTCCCTCTATCCTCGACCTTTGAAAAACCAGTTATCCAGGGGCAGCCTGACTGAGCTAACCGGCCTGACCATCGGCTAAACTGCTCTTTAAGCTTTGTGAAGTCGCCCATGCCCAACAGCCAGATCCGTCTGATCCATGCTCGCACAGCGCAGCCCTTTCCGGCAGCTCCGGATGAGTCTGTGCAGTTTTCTAGCGCCAATAATGGCTGGCGGGGCATCCTAGTCGAACAGCACGAGATGACAGCCATGGAATTCCCAGAGCATTATGTGCAGGGGCATCGCCTGATTGTGCAGACTGGACAGCCCGTCTCCTACGAATGGCGACAGGGTAGCCGTTGGCAAACAACCACACTGCAACCCGGTATGTTTTGCTTGCAGTCCCACGGTGAGTTGAATCTGCCCCGCTGGCATGGCCGCTTCGAGTTTCTCGCTATTGCCCTCGAACCAGAATTTCTAGAGCAAGGTTTTCGAGTGTCTGACCCAGGGGCAATTCGGTTTCGTGAACGTCGCGGTGGATTTGATCCGGTCATTAGCCAATTTGCAGCGCGATTCAGGTCAGAGATCCAGTCGGGTAGCTATTGCGGTGTTCTATATGGTGAATCGTTAGCGTTAGCGTTCTCGCGCTATTTGCTGGAGCAACACAGTCACAGTTCACAACTAATTTCTACAGAACGTGGCCAGCTCTCACCAAGACAGCTTCAGGAAATCATTGATTTGATTCACACTGATCTACCAACAGAATTGAGCTTGACCGATCTAGCAAAGCACCTCAACCTCAGCCCTTTTCACTTTGCCCGTTTGTTCAAACACTCACTCGGCCTGTCGCCCCACCAATATGTACTGCAAAATCGAATCGAGCGGGCTAAAAAACTGATCGCCACTACCCCTAAACTGAGTCTGACTGAAATTGGCTTACAGGTCGGCTTCTACGATCAGACCCACTTTGGCAAAGCCTTCAAACGCACGGTTGGCCTTTCACCTAAACAGTTTGCCAAGCAGATGTGAGCCGGAGCGACGCCAAACTGAGCAAGATTTTACGATTTTTTCAACAGCTGCCCCTGTTAGGCTGAGCCCACGGTCAGAGAACAAGTTATTAGCGCATCTAGCAGGAGGATACAACCATGTCTAACAGCCGTCGCAAGCTTTTGCAGGGTGCTGCCTTGACCACAACGGGGTTTGTCGTCGGAGCCCTCTCGCCGCTCCAGCAGACATCAGCCGTTGCCCAAACCAATCAACCAACCCAGCCCGTCCAGCCAGCGCCACAGCCCGTGCAGCCAACCTCGTCACCCAAGCCCCTAGCGGGCAAAGTAGCCCTTGTGACCGGCGCAGCTCGCGGCATCGGACGAGCAATTGCTGAGGATTTTGCGAGAAACGGGGCCGATGTTGCCCTCCTCGACATTGCAGATCCAACAGGCGGCATGGCCATCTCTGGCTACCGGCTGGCCAATGAGCAGGAATTTGATCGGGCTGTCGCAGCCGTTGAGGCTTTGGGTGTGCGGGCGCTGAAACTGAAGGTAGATGTGCGCAACTCGACCGCGATGCAAGCAGCAGCAGCGCAAACGGCTCGCGAGCTGGGCGGTTTGGATATCGCGGTTGCCAATGCCGGAATCGCGATCTGGACAACAATTGAAAACTCTAGTGAGCAGCAGTGGCGCGATGCGATTGATGTGAATATCAACGGTGTATTCAATACGATTCAGGCTGTCATTCCCCATATGAAAGCTCGTCAGAGCGGGCGGATCATCACCCTCACTTCGATTGGCGGTCGGCAGGGCGTCGTTGGCAATGGAGCCTATCCCACTACAAAATGGGCCGTGATTGGTCTGACTAAATCGGCGGCAATTGAACTGGGGAGTGCGAAGATTACGGTGAATGCGATTGCCCCCGGCCCGGTCAACACGCCTCTCTACCGTTCCCAAGGGCAGCTGCAATCGATGGGCTTGACGACCTTTGCCGAACAGGATAGAGCTGTGGGAGCATTCCTGCCGCTGAAAATCCAGCCTGCCCTCGACCCACAAGACATTGCCGACACGGCTACTTTTCTAGCTAGCCCCCAAGCTCGCCTGATTACGGGTGAGGTGATCGACGTGGCCCTTGGCTACAACGCGGCCTACACCGCCTGAGTTAAAGCTGAGCCTCAATTTGATCTGGGCTTCAATCGGGTTCAGCCCTACTCGCATGGGTTGAACCAAGCCCCAACCAATAGCTAGCATTGAAATCTTTGATATCACGAGCCGATTCCCGCCCTGGAGTAGCATTGACAATTCGGTAGGATAGGTAAATATTAATTAACATAAAGTTTTAAGATTTCTATGCCGCCTCTCCAGCCCGAACCGAATCTGGCGATTTTGAAGAGCGAGTGGGATGGCTTGACGGTCGAGTATGGCCGACTGGAGGCCGTAGGTGAGTTTGACTTCGCCATGCCCAAGCAGGGGTTGAGCATCGCCTTTGCCCCCCACGAAACCGTTGTCTGGTCAGTAGATGGCAACCGCCAGAGCACCAGCCTACCGGCAGGCAGCGTGTTCATCTACGGCGATCGGGAGTTTGTCTGGCATCGGCGCACCAAGCCCAGCGAATATGTCAACCTCAGCCTCGATCCGGCTCTGCTGGTCAAAATTGCGGCTGAAAGCGGTCTGCCTGCCGCCACCGAGGTCGAACATCGGGTGATTTTTCAAGACCCAACCATCCTGCACGTGGCCCAGCTCCTGCGGTCGGAGGTGGTGAGCGGCGGTCTGGCGGGCAATCTCTATGTCGAATCCCTGCGCAACCTGCTGGCCGTGCATCTGCTGCGCAACCATACTAGAACAGTCACCAGAACGGTCGTCAAACCTGCCACAGGCAACCTGGACGGTCTACAGCTCAAGCAACTTCAGGACTACATTGAATCCCATTTGACCGAGGAACTCTCGCTGGCCACGCTGGCGGCCCAGATCCCGATCAGCCAGTTCCACTTTGCCCGCGCCTTCAAGGCCGCCA
>JBJTUI010000752.1:0-3584 GCA_046080625.1 Elainella sp.
TGCGCCGCTATATTCGTGAGCAAGAAGCATCTGACCAAAGTGGACGGTTTTAATTAACCCACAGATACCTTCAGCGAAAGCCATCCGCCCTTGGGGCGGTCACATTCATCAAGCCACCAGCTTCGCTGGGGGTGTCTGACATCGACATAATTATTAAAGATTCGTATCCTGCTGCCGATTTCAGACATTCTCGCAGCGTACCTTCAGTTACAAAGCCTGCCGCACGATAAACCGTCTGAGCTCGCTGGTTTTGGGCTTTAACGTCTAGCCACAGGCGATGAGCCCTATAGGTTTCAGAGGCTAGCCGCTTAACCCTCTCAACGGTCGCTCTTCCATAACCTCTTCCTTTCTCTGTGATCACAAGTCGGCAAAATTCGAGGCTCTGATTGGGGTCAAGCAGTCCAGCCAGAATTACATAGCCGACTCTGGTCTGATCCCAGACAATCAAATGGGCCATGTCAGGGTTCGCCATTGCTTGAAGATGCTGTTCGCGTGGCCAGGGAATGATGTATTGGCGGTTTTGGTGATCGTGCTCAGCCTGGAGAACGTAGTCCAGATCAGCTGCAGTGGTTTTGTGTAGGCCTACGAGCATAGCGAAATCCTAATGGCCGATGCTGACAGCAATAGACAATATCCTACTGTGCAGTATTCCTATTTTTAGTGCTATTGATAGCACTGTAATAGTTATAGGAATCGATTCATGAGCATCAACAGGACATTCCTGGTATAAAGGCGAACTGCGGCTGATATGCAGCTAAAGCACAGTTAAGATACCTCTGACTGCGCTCCTCACAGGCATTCTAATACCCTACAGAATACTATACGGCGGTCACACATAAACGATGAGAAGGTGACGGCTTCGTTACTTTCCCACGCCAGCGTTGCCCCATCCCCTTGCTTTAATACCAATTTTCTATGAGCCTGCATAGAAGGGCGTGGGAACTCCGTTCCCTTAAGGAGGCGCAGTCCCCTTGCCCCCCGTTTATTCTGTGCAGCTTCAAAAAGAATTGATATAACCCGTCGGTTCTACCGAAGGTTCTACCGAAAGCGAAACACTGGTGTCTGGATCAAGCTCGCGCCGATTGCGCCGTTAACCGCAGTGCAGGTGCATATCAGTCTAGCTGAAGGGTATAGGCTAGCCGTTCCGTTGAACGAGCGGTAGTTTAGCACTGGCTTCCCTCAAACCAAGAAAACTGGCCCCAACGCTCCACAATGCACCCGCAACCAAGTACACTAGTGCAGCGCATCAGCATATCTAGAGTAGAAGATTCGGATTTGAAAACCCCTATGTCAGCGCCCGATTCATTAGCTTCTGGTTCAGGCAAGCCGCCTTCTGTCACCGTCACCGTACCAGCTACCACTGCTAACCTGGGTCCTGGGTTTGACTGCCTGGGAGCTGCCCTGTCGCTTTATAATCACTTCGAGTTTAACCCGCTTCCAGGCCCCGAGCCGCTGCATATTACCGCTACTGGCCTGGAGGCGGCGCAGGTCGATATCGACACCAGCAATCTGGCCTACCAAGCCTTCTGCCACCTGTACCAGCAGATTGGCCAACTGCCGCCGCCGGTCCACCTCGCGATTCATCTCAGCATTCCACTGGCTCGGGGGTTAGGCAGTTCAGCGACCGCAATAGTTGGAGGTCTGGTGGGAGCCAATGTTTTAGCCGGCAGTCCGCTCAGCCCAGCAGCGGTCATGGAGTTGGCGATTAGTCTGGAGGGCCATCCCGATAACGTCGTGCCAGCCCTGCTGGGCGGCTGTCGGCTGGCGGCTACCCAGCCTGCCCAGAGCGCCAGTCCTGCCTGGAGCATTTGCGATGTGCCCTGGCATCCCGAAATTCTGCCGGTTGTGGCAATTCCTAATTTTGAGCTATCCACTGCCGAGGCGAGACGAGTCCTACCCGCCAGCTACAGCCGCCAGGATACGATTTTTAACGCTGCCCATCTGGGAATGCTGCTGCGGGCTCTGGAAACGGGGCAGTCGGACTGGCTGCGCACCGCCCTGCAAGACCGGGTCCACCAACCCTATCGCCAGGCTCTGATTCCGGGCTACGAGGCCGTACAGTCTGCCGCCCTAGAGGCCGGAGCCTGCGGTTTGGTAATCAGCGGAGCCGGACCTACTCTGCTGGCTTTGGCTGGCCCGACCAGCGCTGAAGCCGTCAAAGCGGCAATGCAAACCGCATGGGAGGACTCGGGCATCACCGCTGTGGCCCAAATCCTCCCAATTGATCCTCAAGGCACTGTTGTGAAATCGACTGAACTCAGCCCGAATCGAAGCAGCTGAGCAATCTAGCTCTGGGTGGGGTAGTCCCCGGTCTGAACTGCGACGTTCTGGTTGCTACCATTGCGCTTCAGCTCAACCTGGAGCGTATTGCCTACCTGGGCCGCCTCAACCACGTTTTGTAGCTGTTCGGCAGTCGTCACATCCTGGCCGTTAACCCGGTAGATCACGTCGCCCGCCTTTAAACCAGCCCGGTCAGCCGGAGAGCCGTTCACCACGTCCACAATCAGCACTCCCCGCTCTTCGCTAACGTTGATGTTGGCGTTGGGGCTGCTATTGATCTCCTGCCTCACCTCCGGGGTCAGGGTCGTCATCTGTACGCCCAGATAGGCATGTTCGGCCTTGCCTTTGCTGGCCAGTTGGTCGGCGATCCGCTGCAGCGTGTTGCTCGGAATTGCGAACCCAATTCCCTGGGCGTCGGCCCGGATGGCGGTATTCATGCCAATCACTTCACCACGCTCGTTCAGCAGCGGTCCCCCCGAGTTGCCGGGGTTGATGGCGGCATCGGTTTGGATGAAATCGACCCGCTTGTCGGGAATCCCTGCCGAGTTGCTAGAGCGGCCCGTAGCGCTGATGATCCCAACCGTGACCGTGTTGTCGAGCCCGAGCGGGTTGCCGATAGCAATCGCCCATTCACCCGGCTGCACCTGCTCCGAATTGCTGAGGGTCGCAGCTGGCAGATTGTTGCCATCCACCTTGATCACAGCCACATCTGTCACCGGGTCTGCACCCAGCACCCGACCCTGGAGCTTGCGGCCATCCTTCAGGGTTACCTCAACCGTATCGGCCCCTTCCACAACGTGGGCATTGGTAATAATCCGGCCATCGTTGCTGACAATGAATCCAGAGCCCAGACCGCGCTCCGTGCGCTCAGAAGGCTGCATCTGCTGCTGCCGCTGACCAAAGAACTCCCGGAAGAACGGATCGTTAAACTGGCCAAACTGCTGGTTTGTATCCCGGACGGTGCGAGAGGCATCAATGCGCACCACGGAGGGGCCAACCTGGTTCACCACATTGGTGATGAAGTTGGGATTGGTGGCAGCAGCCCTAGAAAGCTGCGAGACGGGGGTTGCTACACCCGTGGTTGGTTGAGCTGCCACAACAGGTGCTGTGGCAGTTGGATTGGGCTGGGGCCGCAGAACCATGTAGGAGCCAGCCGTTGCGATGCCAGCGCCCAAAAAGACTAACCCCAGCGACCGTCCCAGGCTGGTGCGTTTGAACTGAGCAATTCTTTGGTTGAGCGACGAATAGGACCGATCAGAAGGTTCGTCTGCGTTACGGTGGTTCATAGGAAGCATTTGCGATGG
>JBJTUI010000753.1:0-4112 GCA_046080625.1 Elainella sp.
TCTGTTCTGGGTCAAAGTCAGGGGTATTCAAAAGGGAGGGTACCGTTGGCTCAAGCTTTCTCATAATTCCTAAGCCTACTGCATCCATTCAATTTGAACCATTCTCAATTAACGATTCTTATTGCTCTGACTAATTACCAATCAGGTTGGCCCAAAGGTTGACCCAAAGGTTAGCCCAGAGTTAACGCAATATTGACAGTAAAAGTTGACGGTAGGGTTCATATAGAATCTATAGAGCGATCGCTCCAACGACCCAACCCCCTTTCCCTGAATTTGGCCGGGGATGGGGGCAGGCTCAGATATTCACTGGGGAGTCCATTTCACTGGGGAGTCAGCTGCCGCGACTGCACCTCCAGGTAGAGCAGCAGGGCGTTGATATCGGCAGGATTGACGCCGCCGATCCGGGCAGCCTGCCCCACGGTCAGGGGTTTGACCTTGGCCAGCTTTTCCCTGGACTCCTTCGAGAGGGTGCTGATCGCGTGGTAGTCCAGCTCCGCCGAGAGGGGGCGGTTGGCTTGACGGGCAATCTGGTCGATCTGGTTTTGCTGACGCTGTAAATAGCCCGCGTATTTGATATCGATTTCGGCTCCTTCCCGCTCGGCCTCGCTCAGGTCGGGGTTGCCCAGCCCGTAGCGATCCAGATCGACGCTATGGAAGCCGGGACGCCGCAGCAGATCGGCCAGACTGATCGAGCCCTTGATCGCCTGCTGGGTGTCGGCAAAGATCTGCTGGCCAATCGGGTCATGCTCCTTGATCCGGGTGCTGTGCAGCCGCGCTTTTTCAGCGGCAATCTGGGCCTGCTTCGCCTCAAACAGCGCCCAGCGGCGGTCGTCGATCAGGCCAATCTCGCGGCCCAAAGGTGTCAGGCGCTGGTCGGCATTGTCGGAGCGCAGCAGCAGCCGGTATTCCGAGCGGGAGGTCAGCATCCGGTAGGGTTCGCGCAGGTCTTTGGTACAGAGGTCGTCGATCAGGGTGCCGATATAGCTCTGCTCGCGGGGAAACACCAGCATCTCCTGGCCCTGGACAAACCGCACGGCGTTGATGCCCGCCACGAGCCCCTGGGCCGCCGCCTCTTCGTAGCCCGTGGTGCCGTTGATCTGGCCCGCGCAGAACAGCCCTTCTACCTTTTTGGTCATCAGGGTGGGGTAGCACTGGGTGGCGGGCAGGTAGTCGTATTCCACCGCGTAGGCAGGCCGCAGCATCACACAGCTCTCCAGACCGGGCAGGGAGCGCAGCATCTGGAGCTGGAGCGTTTCCGGCAGGCCGGTCGAGAAGCCCTGAATGTAGAGTTCGGGGCTGTCACGGCCCTCTGGCTCAATGAAGATCTGGTGCGAGTCCTTGTCGGCAAACCGGACGATCTTATCTTCGATGCTGGGGCAGTAGCGCGGCCCCTTGGCATCCACCCAACCGCCGTAGACCGGCGAGAGGTGCAGGTTTTCGCAGATCAGCCGGTGGGTTTGGGCGGTAGTGCGGGTGAGGTAGCAGCTCATCTGCTGGCGTTCTACCCAAACTTCCGGGTCAAAGCTAAACCAGCGCACCGGCTCATCGCCGGGCTGGGGCTCCATGTGGCTGTAGTCCACCGAGCGTCGATCGACCCGAGCCGGAGTGCCGGTTTTCAGCCGTCCGGTTTCAAAGCCCAGCCGGTTCAGGGTTTCGGTCAGCCCTTCTGCCGCAAACTCGCCCGCCCGTCCGGCGGCCATCGATTTGTTGCCCACCCAGATTTTGCCGCCCAAGAAGGTGCCCGTAGTCAGCACCACCGCCTTGCAGCCAAAGGCAACCCCAAAATAGGTCTGGACGCCCACCACCTCGTCATTGCGGCCCAGTACCAGATCCGTCACCATGCCTTCCCGCACCGACAGGTTGGGCTGGTTCTCCACGATAGTCTTCATCACCGCCGCATATTCCCGCTTGTCGGTCTGGGCCCGCAGCGCCCAAACGGCTGGCCCCCGCGAGATATTTAACACTCGCTTTTGCAGATAGGTGCGGTCTGCCATTTTGCCGATTTCGCCGCCCAGGGCGTCAATCTCATGCGTCACCTGGGATTTAGCAGGCCCGCCCACCGCCGGATTGCAGGGCTGCCAGGCAATTTTGTCGAGGTTGAGGGTGAGCAGCAGCGTCCGGCAACCCAGCCGCGCCGAGGCCAGAGCCGCCTCACAGCCCGAGTGGCCCGCACCCACCACAATCACATCAAACTCGTCCTGAAATTCCGCGTTCATCGGCCTATCTAAAATGTTCAAAGCAAAGGGATCGCAAAAAATCTCTCAAGCAAAAAGTCACCAGAGCGCCAAGTGACCAGAGCACATATTCAAACTCTCTCTTGACCAGAATCGCCGCTCGGTCCGGACATGTTCAGAAAACTGCCAAAAGGCTACCAGGAAGCTGCCAATTGCCATTGCGGCCCGATTCTGTCCGATCTTAGCCTTTCTGCCCACAAACGCGCATCTCAGGGTTGAGCGCCAACCCACCAGATTTACGCCCCCACCGGGTTCAAACCTTCAGCAGAGTTCAGCCCCAGGGCTTTTATGGCAGGCTGAAAGCACCCGTGAGCTGGAGCAACAAGGAGATTATTTTGGCACAGGTGTTGATTTTAGGAGGACGGGGCCGCATCGGCCAGAGCGTAGCAGCAGACCTGCTACAGCACACCCATGCCACCGTCATCGTCACCGGACGAGTTATTCCTGACCCCTCATCTCCCCATCCCCCCACCCCCTCATCCCCCCATCCCCCCACCCCCTCATCTCCCCACCTCCCCCACCCCCTCGCCCTAGACCTCGCGGATCACAAATCCCTAGAACAGGCGATCGCCGCCAGCCAGCTCGTGATCCACTGCGCGGGTCCCTTTCGCTACCGCGACACCGACGTGCTCGAACGCTGCATTCGGCTGGGTGTGAATTATCTGGATGTCAGCGATGACCGCAGCTTCACCCAGAGGGCATTGCAGCACCGGCAGGCTGCCCAGGCGGCGGGCGTGACGGCAATTGTCAATACGGGCGTGTTTCCTGGCATTTCCAACAGCATGGTGCGGCTGGGGGTCGAGCAGTTAGATCGGGTGGAGCAGATCCAGCTCAACTACGGCGTGGCTGGCTCGGGCGGGGCGGGGCTGACGGTGATGCGCACCACGTTTCTGGGTCTCCAGCATCCGTTTGCGGCTCGCATCGACGGCGAGTGGCAGATGGTTCACCCCTACACGGGTCGCGAGCTAGTTGAGTTTCCGGCTCCCTATGGCCGCTCGGCGGTCTACTGGTTTGACATGCCCGAAACCTACACCCTGGCCGAAGCCTTTCCGGCCCGCACCGTGATCACCAAATTTGGCTCCTTTCCCGACTTATATAACCACCTCACCTGGCTAACGGCCCACGGGTTTCCAGCCTGGCTGCTGCAACGGCCCCAGACCATCGAGTTTTTGGCCAAGGTCAGCTACCGGATGACCGGGATCAGCGATCGGTTTACCGGAATTGGCGTGGCGATCCAGGCGGAGGTGAGCGGAGAGGCGCAGGGCCAGCCCGCCCGCCATGTCAGCAGCTTTACCCATGTGAATACGGCGGTGGCGGCAGGCCAGGGAACGGGCAACGTCGCCCAGTTTTTGTTGAGCGGCGAACTGCGACAACCGGGCGTCTGGAGCGTAGAGCAGGCGTTGCCCAACGATTTGTTTTTGCGGGCCATGCAGAGCCGGGGCCTTGAAATCGAGCAAACTCTGATCCCGCAACCCCGCACCAATCTGGCGCATCCTTCCTAAGATAGACAGACAGGCTCTATAAAAAGCTAGATGATAGGGGGAGGCATAGCTTGGCCCAGCTGGCTGAACCACCGGGCAACGCTCCCGTTGGGCACCCAAGCTTCAGGTCTTGCTGTGGCGCAGGACAGCTGTGGTTCGAGACAACTTATCTCTAGTGTCAGCACTGAACCGATGTGCCTGGAGAGTTGTCCTCGTCGCAGTCGTCCCATATCCTATAGTCGTTTCACCACAGGTTTGTCCGAAGCAGGGAAGGAGTGCGAGGTGTGACAGTGGAGCTGAAGCGGGCCGCAGGGCGGATTCCCTTCCTGGTTGGCGCGATAGTTTTAGGAATCGGCATTCTGGTGCTGCTGGGCTGGCAACTCCGTCTTCAGACGCT
>JBJTUI010000754.1:0-7095 GCA_046080625.1 Elainella sp.
GCGGGTTTGTCCTCGGCAGCCAGGCCGGTGGTTCGGGCTGTCAATTGGGTTGGAGCTGCTTGCTGATTAATATCCTGATCATTCATATCCTCCTGTAGAGAACATTAGGCATGGTTTGGCCGTTTAAGCCGCGATTTCGCAAACAAATTGCTCGAATTGAAGTCTCGGGTGCCATTGCGGGCGGAACTCGCAAGCATCTGCTGGAAGCCCTGAAAACCGTTGAGGAACGCAAGTTTCCGGCCCTGCTGCTACGGATCGACAGCCCCGGTGGCACGGTGGGCGATTCCCAGGAAATCTACAGCGCCCTAAAACGGCTGCGCGACAAGGTGAAGATCGTCGCCAGCTTTGGTAATATCTCGGCCTCGGGCGGCGTTTATATTGGCATGGGGGCCGAACATATTGTGGCCAATCCAGGCACCATTACCGGTAGCATTGGGGTGATTTTGCGGGGCAATAACCTAGAGCGCCTGCTCGACAAAATTGGCGTCTCGTTCAAGGTAGTAAAGTCTGGCCCCTACAAAGACATTCTGGCCTTTGACCGGGAGTTGACCGCCCCAGAACAGGATATTCTCCAGGAGCTGATCGACACCAGCTACCAGCAGTTCGTGGAAACCGTGGCTGAAGCACGCCACCTGCCGGTAGAAACGGTCAAGTCTTTTGCCGATGGCCGAGTCTTTACCGGACAGCAGGCGCTGGCCCTAGGGCTAGTAGACCGATTGGGCACCGAGGAAGATGCCCGGTGCTGGGCGGCGGAGCTAGCTGGCCTTGACCCCGATAAAACCCAGTGTTTCACCCTGGAAGAGCGCAAGAGTTTGGTTAGCCGCGTTTTGCCCGGCAGATCGACCGCAAAGGTCGGTTGGTTAGCCTCTCCCGCCCTGGCCAGCAGCCTTGACTGGGTCGAATTTGAGCTTCAGACCAGCGGCTTGCCCCTGTGGCTGTATCGCCCTTAAAACCCAGGCTCAGGAAGGCTGGTGGATGGGCCGTAGGCTCCGGATAATTTCTACAGGTAATTTCTAAAGGGCTGGGCTCGCCTGCTACCCGGATGGCAATTGCCGAATTTTGAGCTATGAGTGTGAGAGTAACGGCAGGGTGCAGGAGCTACGCTTCTGCTGGCACCGCCCCTACACCCCCCTACTGCATCCAAACGATAAATTGCTGTCATAAAATTCAAAATCAAGGAGGCTGTCAACGTGGGCTGGAAAGTAAAAGCAATTCGGGGCGCTACCACTGTTTCAGAAAACACGGTAGAGGCGATTCGGGAAGCGGTGACGGAGCTGTTGAACGAACTAGAAAGCCACAACACCATCGACCCGGATGATATTGTCAGCGCCACCTTTTCAGCCACCCGCGATCTGGACGCGATTTTCCCAGCCGCGATTGCCCGCGAGCGCTCCCACTGGCAAAACGTGCCCCTGCTCGACGTGCAGCAGATGCATGTCGAAGGCAGCCTGCCCCGCTGCATCCGCTGCTTGATTCACATCAACGTTCCAGACCCCTATGTCAAAATTCACCACTCCTACCTGCGGCAAGCCAAGAACCTGCGGCCTGATTTGAGTATGGCGGGCGTGGGGGAGTAGGGAGCTGGGGAGGTGGGGGGATGGGGAGATGGGGAGATGGGGAGGTGGGGAGATTAGATTTACTCAGGAGCTGGGTTTGATTAGCCTCAGAATGGGATTAGCGCAAAGGGATTGCTTTCTGCTGGAGGCGCAGTCCCCAGATCCCCACTCTCCGACAAGTTATCGCACCGACCCCCTCACTTTCTTACCGCCTCACTCCTCCGCCCTCACTCCCCCGCCCTAACTCCGATAGTCCTCCCTTGTCCCCTTCGCCTCAATCGCTTCGGCTAGGCGCTTCAGGGCATGGACGTAGGCGGCGGTGCGCATTGAGCAGCCCAATTCGTGGGCTGTGGCCCAGATCAGCTCTGTTTCTTGGGTCATTTTTTCCCGCAGGCGCTGGTTGACTTCTTCCAGACTCCAGTAATAGCCGTTGCGGTTTTGTACCCACTCGAAATAGCTGACCGTGACGCCGCCCGCGTTGACGAGGATGTCGGGAAAGACCTGAATGCCGTTGCTCTCCAGAATTTCATCGGCGGCTGAGCTGATCGGGCCATTGGCCACCTCAAAAATAAACGGCGCTTTGATCCGGGCGGCATTCTCGGCGGTGATCTGGTTTTCCAGGGCTGCGGGCACCAGGATATCTACCTCTAGCTCCAGCAGGGCGGCATTGCTGATCGGTTCGTGCTCCACGATGCTACAGACCGATCCCTGGCAATAGACGGCCTTGAGGCCGCGAGTCGAGTCCTTGAGCTGATGAATGCTGGGAATATCCAGCCCCTGGGGTGCGTAGATGCCGCCCTGGGAATCGCTGACCGCCACCACTCGGTAGCCCGCCTGGAACAACAGCTCCGCAATCACGGCCCCGGCGTTGCCAAACCCCTGAATCGCTACGGTTGTGGAAGCGGGCTGCCGGTTGTATTTCGGCATCAGGGTCTGGATCGTGAAGAAAGCGCCCATCGCCGTTGCGGTTTCGCGGCCCAGGCTGCCACCCATCGTGATCGGTTTCCCCGTCACCACCGCAGGCGTGAACTGGCGGCGAATTGTGCTGTATTGGTCCATCATCCAGCCCATGATCATGGCGTTGGTGTAGACATCGGGGGCGGGAATATCCACGTCTGGGCCAATGAAGTCGGCGATCAGGTCAATATAGCCACGGCTGAGGCGCTCCAGCTCAAACTTGGACAGGGCTTTGGGGTTGAGGGTAATGCCGCCCTTAGCACCTCCAAACGGCAGGTTGAGCACGGCGCACTTAAACGTCATCCAGAAGGCCAGCGACTGAACTTCGTCCAGAGTGACATTGGGATGGAACCGGACGCCACCCTTGGTCGGGCCACGGCTGTCGTCATAGCGGACCCGGTAGCCCTGAAATACGCGCAGGGAGCCGTCGTCCATCCGCACTGGCACCGAAACCGTCAGGCTGGCCTTGGGGGTTTTGAGGCGCTCGATTGCGTCTTCGTGGATCTGGACATACTGGAGTGCTTTTTTGAGGCGCTGGTTGGCATCCGAAAGCAGCGAGGGTGCAGATGAATTCTGGGACGCATTCAAGGACTCGGCCTGAGACGGGTCCGCTTTCAGGGGAGTACTGATAGATAGCATATTTAAAATCCTGCTGGGTGAAACTGAAGAGAAACCCAAACAAATTTCCTACCCCTATTAAACTGTATCAAAAAATACAATTTGCTTAGAATTAATCAAAAGTAATAATTCTCTCAGGCTTTTGACGCTATTTCTACAGATAGGCTGATTCAAATTCTGTCTAGAGAGGGGCGTCAAGCTTTCGTTTTAACGGAACGTATTAAAACAGTATTGTAATCACTCAGACATTCGTAAAGAATGTCGCGTTAAATTCAATCTTGACTATACGATTCCTTTCCTGATGTATCGCCTCAAATCAAATTGTTGGGGCTAAGATCGAGTTTTGAGCGAAACTGTCACCGCTTTGCTCTTTATCCTCCATATTCGCAATTCATGACGACAATCCATGACGACTGAGCTAGCCTCGAATTCCGTCACCCTCTGGCACACCACCCCCGCAACTAAGGCGCTGGAGCTTCTACAAACCAATTCCCACACGGGTCTCACCACCCAACAGGTTGAACAACGACGACAGCAGTTTGGTCTGAACGAACTGCAAGAAGTAGCAGGCCGCAGGCCCTGGGAAATTCTGCTGGATCAGTTTAAGAACATTATGCTGATCATGCTGATCAGCGTCGCAATCATTTCTGGTGTCCTCGATTTTCTAGACTGGCAAGCCGGTCAGCTGTCAGCAGGCGACATTCCCTTCAAAGATACGGCGGCGATTCTGGCAATTGTCATTCTGAATGGCCTGTTAGGCTACATCCAGGAAAGTCGGGCTGAGAAGGCGCTGGCCGCCCTCAAGAGTCTGGCCTCTCCCCGCGTGCGGGTGATGCGCGACGGCAGGCTGAGCGAAATTGACGCTAAGGAATTGGTGCCGGGCGACCTGATGTTTTTGGAGGCGGGTGTGCAGGTGTCGGCAGATGGACGATTGCTGGACGAAGCCAATCTCCAGGTGCGAGAGGCTGCCCTGACCGGTGAAGCCCAGGCGGTTAGCAAGCAGGTCACCCCCCAGCTCTCCCAGGATGCCGCCCTGGGAGACCGGACTAACATGGTGTTTCAAGGCACCGAAGTTGTGCAGGGGCGGGGCACGGTGCTGGTGACGAGTACGGGTATGCAGACCGAGCTGGGCAAGATTGCTGCCCTGATCCAATCGGTGCAGACCGAGGCAACGCCTTTGCAGGAACGGATGGATCAGCTCAGCCAGGTGTTGGTCTACGGTTCCCTAGGGCTGGTGGCGATTATTGTGTTGGCGGGGGGGATCAGCTCCGGGTTCGGACAGTTTCGGGAACTGCTGGAAGTCTCTCTCAGCATGGCTGTGGCCGTAGTGCCGGAAGGTCTACCCGCCGTGATTACCGTGACTCTGGCCCTAGGCACCCAGCGCATGGTGCGGCGTCATGCCCTGATCCGGCGCTTGCCCGCCGTCGAAACGCTCGGCTCCGTCACGACGATCTGCTCTGACAAAACCGGCACCCTGACCCAAAACAAGATGGTGGTGCAGACGGTGCATCCGGCGGACGAATCCTATTTTGTCACCGGATCGGGCTACAGCCCCGAGGGCGAGTTTTTTCAGGAGGGAGCCCAGACAGCTGCTGCTCTCACCGATAATCTGCGGGCGCTGCTGCTGGCCGCGACAGTCTGTAACGACTCGGTGTTGCAAAAAGAGCGGGGCGATTGGGCCATCCTGGGCGACCCGACGGAAGGAGCGCTGCTGGTGGCTGCGGCCAAGGCTGGCCTGAACCAGAACGACTGGTCCTACCGGTTGCCGCGCCGGGGCGAGTTTCCCTTCTCGTCGGAGCGCAAACGCATGAGCGTGATTGTGGCTGCTGCAAATGCCCCTGCAAATGTCCCTGCAAACCAGCCCCTTGAGCTGCCGTTCGCGACGGTGGGGCCGCTGCTGCTCTGCTGTAAAGGCTCGCCCGAACTGGTTTTAGAGCACTGTCAGCAAATCCAGGCCGAGGGACTTGAACCCCTGACAGGCGCTCAGCGCACCCGAATTCTGGCCCAGAACGACCGACTGGCCAGCCGGGGGCTGCGGGTTTTGGGGCTGGCCTACCGTCCCCTCGACCGCCTACCGTCCGAAGCTGGCGGAGCCGAAGCCGAACGCAATCTGATCTGGCTGGGGCTGGTGAGTATGCTGGATGCGCCCCGTCCCGAAGTCCGGGAGGCTGTGGCTCGCTGTCGTAGCGCTGGCATCCGTCCGGTGATGATCACGGGAGACCACCAGCTGACGGCCCAAGCTGTGGCTGAAGATCTGGGAATTGCCAGACCGGGGGACGAGGTGTTGACCGGACGCGACCTGGAACAAATGAATCTCGCCGAACTCCAAACCCATGTAGACCGGGTGAACGTCTACGCCCGCGTTGCGCCGGAACACAAACTGCGGATTGTCCAGGCGCTACAGCACCAGAACGAAATTGCGGCAATGACAGGAGATGGGGTCAACGATGCCCCGGCGCTGAAGCAGGCCGATATCGGCATTGCTATGGGCCAGACCGGCACCGATGTCAGCAAAGAGGCCAGCGATATGGTGCTGTTGGACGACAACTTCACGACGATTGTGGCGGCGGTGGAAGAAGGCCGCGTCGTATACACCAACATTCGCCGCTTCATTAAATACATTCTCGGCTCCAATATTGGCGAAGTATTGACGATTGCTGCCTCACCGCTGCTGTTGGGCGCAGCTGGTGTTCCCCTGACGCCCCTGCAAATTCTCTGGATGAATCTGGTCACCGACGGTCTACCCGCCCTGGCCCTGGCAGTCGAGCCTGCCGAACCCAACGTCATGGCCCGTCCGCCCCACGACCCCAGCGAGAGCATTTTCGCCCGAGGATTGGGAACCTACATGGTGCGAATCGGGCTGGTGCTGGCGACGATTGCGATCAGCCTGATGGTCTGGAGCTACGGCTATACCCAAACCTCGGGCGACCCGGAACGTTGGAAAACCATGATTTTTACCACCCTCTGTCTGGCCCAAATGGGTCATGCCATGGCGATTCGCTCCAACACCCAGCTGACGATTGAGCTGAACCCCCTGTCCAACCCCTTCCTGCCGCTAGCCGTAGGCGTCACCACCCTGCTCCAGCTGATGCTAATCTACGTGCCGCCCCTGCGCGCCTTCTTTGGCATGCATGTGCTAAGTGGCCTAGAGCTAGCCATCTGCGTCGGGGCCAGCCTGCTGATGTTCGTCTGGGTTGAACTGGAGAAGCTGTTTTTTCGGGCTAGGAAGCGGGTTGTGGATTGAGGAGATGGGGGAGATGGGGAGGTGAGGGGAAGTAAAAGGTATGGGAAAGTGAAAGAGGTCAAGACAGGGTAAGTCAGCGGGGACTGTCTAACCCGCAGGTCAACGGCGGGCTAAGAGAGGCAGGTAGACTAAAGTGGACTGAAAGTTCCCTGAATTGCCCCAAAATCTGGACAAACCCCGCCGGTATCCGCACTTCCACCCCTCACCCCCCCATCTCCCCCACCTCCCCACCTCCCATCTCCCCACCTTCCCCACCTCCCACCCCCGCATGTACCTCAAGCACCTCCACCTGAAGCAGTTTCGCAACTATCACGATCAGCAGGTGGAGTTCTCTGCGCCCAAAACTATCCTGGTGGGCGACAATGCTCAGGGCAAGTCGAACCTGCTGGAGGCCGTGGAGCTATTGGCGACGCTGCGTTCGCATCGGGCTTTGCGCGACCGGGAGCTGGTGCTGGAGGGAGAGGCGATTGGGCAGGTGCAGGCGGTGCTGGAACGGAACGCCGTGCCGGTTGATCTGGCCCTGACGCTGCGCAGCAATGGCCGCCGGACGGTCAGCCTCAACGGCGAAACCCTGAAGCGGCAGCTTGATTTTTTGGGCGTGGTGAATGCGGTGCAGTTTTCCAGCCTCGATCTGGAGCTGGTGCGGGGCAGTCCGGGTGAGCGTCGCAGCTGGTTAGACACCCTCCTGACCCAGCTAGAGCCGGTCTACGCCTATATCTT
>JBJTUI010000755.1:0-7000 GCA_046080625.1 Elainella sp.
GGAAACTGCCGCAGGCGTGGCGGGTCTGATCAAGGTGGCGCTGGCCCTTAAACAGGGGCAGATTCCGCCCAGCCTGCATCTGCAAGTCCCCAATCCCCGACTGGCCCAGCTGCCGCTGCGGGTGCAGACCGAACTCACCGATTGGCCCACTAATTGCCCTACCGACTCGCGATCTGGCTCCCGGCTGGCTGGGGTGAATTCGTTTGGGTTCGGCGGCACCAACGCCCATGTGGTGCTGGAAGGTTTCACCCCCAAACCCGGACGGTCTGCTAAAGCCTCCAAATCCCCAGAGCGCCCCCAGCATCTGCTCACCCTGTCGGCCAAGACCGGGCCAGTCCTGCGGACCCTGATCCAGCAATATTGTCAGCTTTTGGCAGCCCGTCCGAATCTCAACCTGGCCGACCTCTGCTTCACGGCCAACACCAAACGCTCCCAGTTTGGCCACCGGGCTACGGCTGTCGCCGCCTCAACCGACCAGATGCAGCAGGCACTCAGCGGCTTGCTCGGCGGTCTGACTTCCCCACTGCCCCCCCCAGCTCGGCCTGCCCCGCTGTCCCCCCCGGTCGTGTTTCTGTTCACCGGGCAGGGCTCCCAATATGTCGGCATGGGGCAAGAGCTGTACGACACCTGTGCGGTTTTTCGCGCTGCCCTCGACCAGTGCGACCAGATCGTGCAGGCTGAGCTGGGCGAGTCAATTCTAGCGATCCTGTTTGGGGCTGCGGGGAAGCGCTCTCGAACTGGCCGCAACCGGTCTGCAAGCCCCACAGCGGCCAAGCTGGATCAAACCTGCTACACCCAGCCCGCCCTGTTTGCGGTTGAATATGCCCTGGCCCAGGTCTGGCTGAGCTGGGGTGTACAGCCCGCTGCCGTGATTGGACACAGCCTGGGGGAATATGTGGCGGCCTGCGTCGCGGGTGTATTCAGCCTGGGAGCTGGGTTAAAGCTCGTGATTGCTCGCGCCCGGCTGATGCAATCCCTACCGACTGGGATGATGCTGGCGGTGTCGGCAGACGAACAAACCGTAGAATCTATCTTGAAATCCTGCTGGCCTGACTCCCAGAATGCATCGAGTCTAGTGGCGATCGCGGCTGTGAATGCGGCTGAGAACACGGTGATCTCCGGTGAGCCGCAGGCAGTGCAGACTGTAGCAGCGGCCCTGGCGGCTCAAGGCATCAAAACCACCGAGCTGCCCGTTTCCCACGGATTCCACTCGCCCTTAGTCGAGCCAATCCTGGCCGAGCTTGAACAGCTGATTGACCAACTCGATCTCCAGCCGCCCCAGATCGACCTGGTGACAAACCTGACCGGACAGCTGGCGGATGCCGAATTCACCCGACCCGCCTATTGGGTGCAGCAGGCGCGGCAGCCCGTGCGGTTTGCTGACGGACTCGCGACCCTACGGCAGCAGGGCTACGAAGTTTTTCTGGAAATTGGCGCTAAACCCACGCTCTGCGGACTGGGAACGGCCTGCTTTGACGCGCTCTGGCTGCCCAGCCTGCGCCCCGGCCAGTCCAACTGGCAGACGATGTTGCAGAGTTTGGGCCAGCTCTATCAGCAGGGCTGTGCGGTGGATCTGGCGGCTCTGGATCGGCCCTATCGGCGGCAGGTTTTGGCGGCACCGACCTATCCGTTTCAGCGGCAGCGGTTTTGGTGGGAGCCGCAGGGGGAAGGGGGGGGAGATGGGGGAGGTAGGGGGGATGGGGGAGATGGGGGGACGCGACGGCTGGAGTCGTCGAAGGGGAGTTGGTTGGGGAGTCCGGTTCAGCCTGTGGGTCAGGCGGAGATTTATTTTCAAATTCCGCTAGATCGGGTGGCATGGGGCTATCTCCAGGATCATCGGATTCAGGAACAGATGGTGTTTCCAGCCGCTGGATTTGTTGAGGTGATGCTGGCTGCTGCAACGGCGCAGGGAATTACTCAACTCTGCCTGACTGAATTTGAGATTGAACGACCGCTGGTATTGCAAGGTAAATCTCAGTTGCTTCAAGTGAAGCTGATTCCTGATACCAGGGGCTATCAGGTTGAGATCTATAGTGTTACAGACGAAGCGACACGGCCAATAGCGCGACAGGCCAGGGGACGGATCAGCCGAAGTTTATCAGAACTAGAACAATTTGATAGCTCTAAGAGAACGATTGATCTGATTGCTCTGAAGCACTCGCTGCAACCCCTGCCCGAATCGATTGCCGACTATTATCACACCCTAAAAGCCCAGGGACTGAACTATGGTCCGGCTTTTCAAGGGATTCGCCAAATCTGGTGCGGCAAGAACCTGGTGCTGGGCCGGATCGAGCTGCCGTCCGTCTGTCCAGACTACCCGACCTATCAGCTGCATCCTGTGCTGCTAGACGCCAGCTTTCAGCTGCTGCGGGCTGCGGGCTTATCTGACAAAACCTATTTGCCCGTTGGGATTGAAAAAGTGCAGCTCTACAGCCCGACTGAGCAGCCTGGTTGGAGTCTAGTCGAGTTGCAGCCAGAGGCCATAGCGCCATTCTTGAAGGCCAACCTCCGACTATTCAACCCGCAGGGTGATCTGGTGGCCAAAGTCATAGGCCTCACCCTCCAGCCGATCGCTCCCCAGTCTATGCAGCGCCTGTTTGGCTCTGGTTCCCATGTGGTGCCTTCCCCAACGCTCGGTTCCGATTCCTTCTACCAACTCTCCTGGATTCCCCAGTCCAAGTCTGCTATTCCTGAGTCACCAGCTTCCGAATCGGCCTCAGCTTGGCTGATTTTGGTTTCGCCGGGTTTACAGTCTGAGGTGGCTGGGGCGGCAAATTGGCTGACCAACCTGTTGCAGGAGCGGGGCCACGGCTGTCGCGTCAGCTCTGATCCAAGGGTTGTGGAGCAGGAGCAATTTCAGCAGATTGTCTATCTGGCCAGCTCGTTGTCCGATCGGCCAGCAGCGCCGGATCAGCCAGCAGCGCCGGACCTGATGCTGGAGCAACAGCAGATCTGCGGCCATTTGCTAACGCTGGTGCAGGCTCTACAAAATTCAGGGCAATCGCAGGTGCGGCTTTGGGTCGTCACTGAGCGAGCGCAGGCCGTTGGCACCACCAAGCTCCAGGTGCCGCAGGCCACTCTCTGGGGATTTTGCCGCAGCCTGCGTCTGGAGTATCCGCAGCTGCACTGCACTTCTGTGGATCTGGGTGCGCTTGCCGAGCTGCCCCACCTGCTGCCCGATCTGCTGTCGCCCGATGAAGACCAAATTGCCTACCGGCAGGATAGCCGCTATGTTGCCCGCCTCGTTCCCTATACAATATCCGCGCCGATGCCTCCGGCTTTTCAACTGCGGATGTCGGCCTATGGTGTCCTCGATCATCTGACTCTGACCCCGGTTGCGTCGATCCCGCCTGGAGCGGGCCAGGTAGAGATTCAGGTGCGGGCGGCGGGGCTGAATTTTCGCGATGTGCTGAATGCCCTGGGTCTGCTGCAACCCTACCTGGAGCAGATGGGTTTTGCCTCGGCGGCAGAAGTGCTATTTGGCTGGGAATGCGCTGGCGTGATCACCGCCGTGGGGGATGGCGTCACGGAGTTTCAGGTGGGTGATGCGGTGCTGGCCGTGGCGGCATCTGGCAGTCTGGGCCGGTTTGTGACGCTGTCCGCTGCCTTTGTGGTGGCCAAACCCCAATCGCTCAGCTTTGTTGAAGCCGCAGCGCTGCCCACAGCTTTTCTGACGGCCTACCACGGGTTGTATGACCTGGGCCAAATTCGACCGGGCGAACGGGTGCTGATCCATGCTGCGGCGGGTGGAGTAGGTCTGGCTGCGGTTCAGCTGGCCCAGATGGCCGGAGCCGAGGTTTACGCGACCGCCAGCCCTGCCAAGTGGGACTATTTGCGGTCGATTGGCGTCCGCCACCTGTTCAACTCGCGCAGCCTTGACTTTGCCGCCGAGGTTAAGGCCGCGACGGGTGGGGCAGGCGTCGATCTGGTGCTCAACAGCCTCAACGGCGACTTCATTGCCAAAACGCTAGAGACGCTGGCCCCCAACGGGCGTTTCGTGGAAATTGGCAAAGTTGGTATCTGGAGCACCGAGCACATGCAGGCCAATCGCCCGGATGTCAGCTACCTGCCCTTCGACCTGCTGGAATTGTCCGAGCAGCAGCCCGCTCGCCTGACCGAGTTGCTGCACCAGATGGTTGATCTGTTTGCCCAGGGCAAGCTCCAGCCCCTGCCCCAGGTCGTCTTCCCGATCGAACAGGCCACAGACGCCTTCCGCTACATGGCCCAGGCCAAGCACATTGGTAAAGTGGTGCTGACCCTGCCGCCCCCTCTGCCAGACCCCCTGATTCGCACCGACGGCGCTTACCTGATCACGGGCGGAACAGGAGGCTTGGGCCTGCGCGTAGCCCGCTGGCTGGCGACCCAGGGTGCGGCCCGTCTGATTCTGGTTGGTCGCCGCCCTCCAGATCTGGCGGCCCAGGCGGTGATTCAGCAGATCCAGCAGACTGGCACCAGCGTCGATCTCCTGCAGCTCGATCTGGCCCAGCCCGGCCTGACCTGGCCCGAACTGCCGCCGCTGCACGGCCTGATCCACGCGGCTGGCTGCCTCGACGACGGTTTGCTGGCCCACCAGACCTGGGAGCGGATTGCCGCTGTAATGGCGGTCAAAATCCAGGGGGCCGACCATCTGCACCGGCTCAGCCTCACCCAGCCCCAGCTCGATTTTTGGGTCTGCTTCTCCTCGATTGCAGCGGTGCTGGGCTCCGCCGGACAGGCCAGCTATGCGGCGGCCAACGCCTTCCTGGACATCCTGATGCTGCACCGTCGCCAATTGGGCCTGCCGGGCCTGAGCGTCAACTGGGGAGCCTGGGCCGAGGTGGGCATGGCGGCTCGGATGGACCCAATCAACCAACAGCGCCTGCTCCAGAGCGGCATGGAGCTGATCGCGCCCGATCAAGGACTCGCGGCCCTGGCCACCCTGCTGGGTCAGCCCACGGCCCAGGTGACGGTGCTGCCCATTGACTGGACCAGATTTCAGGCCAGCTTACCAACCCCTGACGCACCGGCCTGTCCCTTCCTGCTCAGGGATCTGCTGCCCGACCTGCCGCCAGCGGACCCGATTCAACCGGACGACCCGCAGATCGGTGCGGCCAAAACCGATTTCTTGAATGAGTTAGCCGCCCTGCCCGGTGCTACAAGGCTCGCGACCCTCCAACTGCATCTGCAAACCCAGCTGGCGAAGGTCATGGGATTTGGTGCCGCAGAGGCGATTGATCCCCTAGAGAACTTTGCCGATCTGGGGATGGACTCCCTAATGGCCGTCGAGTTCAAAAATCGGCTAGAAGCCAGTCTGGGCTGTCCGGTTTCTCAAACCCTGCTGTTTGATCATCCTGCGGTAGCGACCTTGACCCAATATCTCAGCCAAAACCAATTGGCAGAATTGTTTGCCAGCCCATTACAGAACGCATCACAGAATGCATCACAATCCCAGCCAAGTAAGTTGTCACCTCATATTCAGGCTAATACTCTAGTCAATTCCCAAACCAATGGGCATGCGACTTCGCACCTCCCGATCAAACTCCAGCCCGACGCGGCGATCGCTGATGCGGCACCCACTGCTCCAATCGAGGTTCCGCCAGCCTACTATCAGTTTGATCGCACCCCCGAATACCTGAATCTGCGGGCCGATCTGGATCGGGTAGAACAGTTGGGCAATCCGTTCTTTGGACTGCACCAGGGAATTGCGCGGGATACAACGCGAGTCGGGCAGCAGGAGCTAATCAGCTACTCTAGCTATAACTATCTGGGGATGTCGGGCGATCCGCTCGTCTCGGCGGCAGCTCAGCAGGCCGTCGAACGCTATGGCACATCGGTTTCGGCCAGTCGTGTGGTCGCAGGTGAACGGCCTGTGCATCGCGAGTTAGAACGCGAAATCGCAGAATTTTTGAACGTTGAAGACTGCATCGTCTACGTTGGCGGCCACACCACTAACGTCACGACCATCGGCCACCTGTTTGGCGAAAAAGATCTAATTGTCTACGACAGCCTCAGCCACGACAGCATCCGTCAGGGCTGTAGCCTCTCTCAAGCCACCGCGATCGAATTCCCCCACAACGATTGGCGCAGCCTGGACATGCTGCTGCATCAGCACCGCCGTCAGTACCAGAAAGTGCTGATCGCGATTGAGGGCATCTACAGCACCGATGGCGATCTGGCCCCACTGCCGGAAATCCTGCGGCTAAAACAGCGCTACAAAACCTTCCTGCTGGTAGACGAAGCCCATTCGATTGGGGTGCTGGGTCGAACCGGACGCGGCATCGGCGAGCATTTTGGCATCGACCGTGGCCAGGTGGATCTGTGGATGGGCACGCTCAGCAAATCTTTCGCCAGCTGCGGCGGCTATATTGCCGGAAGCAAAGCTCTGGTGGAATACCTGAAATATACGGCCCCTGGTTTTGTCTACAGCGTCGGCATCTCTCCGCCCAACGCCGCTGCCGCTCTGGCAGCCCTACGGCTCCTGCAACAGCAGCCCGACCGGGTGGCCCTGCTACACCAGCGGGCTCACCTGTTTCTGACGCTGGCCCAACAGCAGGGGCTGAATACCGGCAGCAGCCACGACTCGCCCGTGATTCCGATTATTGTCGGCGAACCCTACAGAGCCGTGCAGCTCGGCCATGCCCTATTCCAGCGCGGCATCAACGTCCAGCCCATGGTCTACCCCTCCGTGCCCTACAATGGGGCTCGGCTCAGGTTCTTTATCACCTGTCTGCACAGCGAGGCCCAAATCCGCAGCACGGTGCAGGCTATTCAGGAAGAGCTGCGTCGCGTCGCGCTATTGCCCCAATAGCTGATCTCTGATCCCAGGGTGGCCTCCTGATCAAATACCCTCCAAATTTATGGCCGCAGCGGATCAGATCTGGTGGAGTTGGGTTACTGTATTGAATCAGTCAGGCTGTGGCCTGATGCTCCGACTCGCCCATCCCTTGCCTATGGCTTCCGTGTTGCGCTATTTGTTTCCGTTCTTCGACCCCTCGGCCCGCACCTGGTGCTTTGAGGCGCG
>JBJTUI010000756.1:0-5392 GCA_046080625.1 Elainella sp.
CGTACTGTTCAAGCGTCAGTTCACTTGTGTAGGCTAGGGTCATGGCTTCCTGGCAGGCTGTTAGATGTTCATACTCAGCCTATATCCCCAGGAAGCTTTCCTGCTCACTGGTGCCCCTTTTTACTTTCCAAACATCCTCTCAGCGCAGTGTCAACATAACGTAGAGCGATGCTTCTAAACTCAGCAGGGCTCCCCGTAATTCCTGGCTGGCCTGCTCGGGTTCAGACGGAGCCAGCGTCACGGGGTCATAGGCCCGGATGGTCAACGAGCGCTGCACTAGCGCCAGAAAAGGCTGTGGCCCTTCCCAAAGCGGCAATAAGCAGGCCGCCAGATGGGGGCTCAGGGAAGCGCGGGTTTTGGCGGGCAGCCCAGCCGAGAGGTAGTCGCTGAGGAAAAACAACTGCTGCTGCCGGATTGCCTCAATCAGCGCCGCCTTAACGGTTTCGGTTTGCAGCTGAGGATGTAGCGTCACCTGAACGGCTTCCCAGGTCTGGGGCGACCAGGATTCGGGCAGCTGCCAGAGAGGCGTTTGGTTTTGATGGCCACACCAAAAATCGAGCAGGCGGTGGATCGGGGCGATTAGCTCAAACAGCTGTAGGCGTTCGGCCATGTTCAGTCTGGGTAGACCTGCCTGCCAGAACGGTGGCAGAGGCTGGGTTTTGGAGAACAGGGCCATTAGATCCCAGTTGCGCTGGTTCACCATGCAGATAAATTCCAGCTCGGCGGCTGCAAGCGCTTCGAACAGTTCGGGAATTGTGTAGCCCTGGTCGCCCTGGAACAAATAGTTCATCAAAACATATTCTTCGGGGCGTTCCACAGCCTGTTTTGCGTTCCAGGTCTGCTGCTTCAGCGGAGCATCATCGACGATTGCCCGCATTGTATCCAGAACAATACTGATTTCAGTTTCCTCTGGATTTCTCTGCATTAACCCCATAGCGGTAAACAGCTGCTGGGCTCGAAAGTAGTCCTGACGCTGGTAGAGGCTGTGTAAATTACCGCGCAGAATGCCCGTGGGCTTCAGCACCGACTTGAGCGTTTGTAGGGCCTGCACCAAATCGGGCATCAGGTAGAGCACTTCGTCGCAGTTGATGTAGTCAAACATCAGACCCAGTTCGCTGATCTGGTCGAGCGACAGGGCGTGAAACTGGGCGTCTTTGAAGCCATGAAATTGCAGCCGCTGTCGCGCTAGCTCTACCGATTTTTCAGAGAGGTCAACCCCCACAATCGTCGCTCCGGGATTCGCCTCGGCCAGGATTAGCGTTTTGTAGCCACTGCCGCAGCCTAAATCGAGAACGGTCATGTCCTGGGGATTGATCACCTGCTGGGTGCGGAGGTAGTAGGGCGTGACCAGATTGTGGATGAACAGCCCGTTTGCATCCGCTTTGGGAGACACCTCGACAGGCGTTTTGGGAAAGGGAGCGCTGTCAAACTGCTGGCGAATTTTTTCAAGTAGTTCTGTTTTTTCTAAGTCCACAGTTTTTTCTGAGTCCACAGCCTTTTCTAAGTCCACAGCCTTTTCTGAATCCACAGCGTCCCCTGCCTGTCGTATACGTTAAGTAATTCGCCTCACATGATTCAGTTTCAGTGCTGTCGATTGACCAGAATCAAATAGGGCATCAAATATAGCTTTAGTTTGTTCGGCATCCGAAACAGCTTGTCCGACTTTCGTGTCAGCGAATTACTTCAACCAGTTTATCTTTAATTACTTTAAGACGAATTTAAGAGTTGCTCAGAAATTTTGTGGCAGTTCTAGTTGATCTCCAGTCGAGTCAGGCAGATTAACTCTAGCGTTCATAGCTGGATTATAAAACCGAGCATGAAGCAGACAATACAGTCTCTAAGAAATGCATCTCCTGCATACTGCTTCAGCCTCAGCCGGAATTACTGTAGACTCGTGCAGATCGACCACAAAAATACATAAATTTATACATATTAAAATTCCTTACAGTATCAAAGATAAATCAGAGAATCTCTACCTGTACTACTTCTCAGTCAATCTCCCTAAGTTCACTAATAGATTTTTCAGAAGTTGTTCTAATCCTGGGGGCTGTCTAGCTCTGGATTAGCTCTGTTACAGCGGTAATCAGCTGAATCGGCTCAACGGGTTTGGCCAGATGCTTTTGGAATCCTGCCTGGAGGGCGCGCTGACCGTCTTCCTGGCGGGCGTAGGCAGTGAGAGCGATTGCCGGAATCCTGCCGCTCTGGTCGAGCGGAAACTGGCGGATCTGTTGCAGCAGCATGTAGCCGTCCTGATGGGGCATGCCAATGTCGCTGATCAAGATATCGGGCTGAAACTGGGGCAGGGCTGCCAGGGCCGCAGCTGCCGAAAGGGTTGGCAGCACCACCGCGCCCGACTGTTCCAGCAGAAAGGTGAGAAAATCGAGCGCGTCCTGTTCATCGTCTACAACCAGGATTTTGATGCCGGTCAGGAGTTCGCTGTCAGCCGCCGCCGCAGGGGTGCTGTCGGGCAGCTGGCCGCGAAACAGGGGCAGGGTGATCACAAAGGTAGAACCCTGGTTTTCGCCGGGGCTGCTGGCCTCGATCGTGCCGCCGTGTAGCTCAACCAGATGTCGCACAATCGCAAGGCCCAGACCCAGGCCGCCAAAGGCGCGGGTGGTGCTGCCGTCGGCCTGCCGGAAGTAGTCGAATACGTAGGGGAGAAAATCGGGCCGGATGCCCTTGCCCGTATCCGTGACGCGAATCTGAACATAGTCGCTGCTGGGCGGGGCGTAGGACATGGGTGAGGTCGTGGCGATCGCCACCGGACCAGAGGTTTGCTCCAAGTCTACCCTCACCTCGCCGCCTTCGCCAGTGAACTTGACCGCATTCGACAGCAGGTTCCAAATCATCTGCTGGAGCCGATTCACGTCCCCCAACACCACCATTCCCTGGGGGCCCGTCCCATCGACGGGTGCAGCCAGACGTACGGTGATGCCCTTTGCCTCTGCGGCCAGGCGCACGGTTTCCAGGGCAGCAGTCACGGTGGCATTCAGGTCAACTGGCGCAATGGTGAGGCTGAGCTTACCCTGGAGGATGCGCGAGACGTCTAGCAGGTCTTCGATCAGCTGGGTCTGGATCTTGGCGTTGCGCTCGATGATCTCCAGGGCGCGGGCGGTGGTCGGGGCGTCATAGCTGCGGGTGCGCAGCAGGCGAGCCCAGCCCAAAATCGGATTGAGGGGCGTCCGCAGTTCGTGGGACAACACGGCCAGAAATTCGTCCTTGATCTGGTTGGCCTGGATCAGTTTTTCGGCCTGCTGCTGGAGAGAGGTGAGGAGGCTGGTGCGTTCCAGCGCCACGGCCACCTGTTCAGCAGTCGCCTTAAGTAAGTCGAGTTCTTCGCTGCTAAACTGGCTGCGGCTGCGGCTACCAAAGGAGAGAGCACCCAGCAGACGCTCGCGGGCCAACAGCGGATAGCTGACAAACGCCGTGATTCCGAAGGAGCGAATTTGGTCGGCTCGGGGGTGATTCGAGGTCTGGACGCGATTGATCACAATCGGCTGGTTTTGGGCAACGGCCAAACCACACAGGGTTTCCGAGGCGGGCATCTCCTGAAGCGCTTTGACTTGTGCAGGCGTGATCCCGCTACAGGCCGTCAGAAACAGCTGATTTGTCCTGCCATCGGGTTCGACCAGAAAGTTAAAGTAGCAGTCTAGGTTGATGTGGCGCGAGAGCCGGTGGAACACATCGTCTAGCAGGGTGATTGGCTGGTCGGTAGACAGCAGCTCACTCGTCGTTTCATAGAGAATTTTCAGGCGTTCACTGCGTTCCCGAATCGCCTGCTCGGCCTGTTTGCGTTCAGTGATATCTTGCCAGATGCTGTGTAGGCAGGGTTCGCCGCTGATGTGCAGCAATTGCGCCGTCACCAGTACGTTACGCATCTCACCCGACTTGGTGCGGTGCTGGGTTTCAAACTGATCAAATCCAGCCTGGAGTACGGTTTGCATATGGGTGTGGATCTGATCGGCAAAGGCCGGCACCTCAATCTGATCGAGCCGCAGCTGGGCAAACTCTTCGCGGCTGTAGCCCAACTGCTGGTGGGCCTGGGTATTGAACTCAACAAACGACCGATCGGTAGTACGAATCAGCAGCACTCCAAACGGCGACTGTTCAAACAGCAGGCGGTACTGGTCTTCGGCTTCGCGCAGGGCGGTTTCGGCCCGCTGCCGCTCGGTGCGCTCCCGCGCTTCGCGTAAGGCCCGCTGCACAGCAGGCACCAGCCGCTCCAGCCGCTGCTTCAACACATAGTCGGTGGCTCCGTTCTTCAGGGTCTCGATTGCCAGCTCTTCGCCCAGGGTGGCCGAGACAAAAATAAACGGCACCTGGGGCTGGAGCTGTTGGGCTAGGGCCAGGGCCGCCATGCCGTCAAAGGCGGGCAGGGAATAGTCGGACAGAATCAGATCGGGGGGCTGGGTTTGCAAGGCATGGACAAAATCAGCCTCGGACTGGACATGCCAAAAATCAAACGTCCATTCGGTTTGCTCAACCGCACCTTCCTGCAACACAGCCCGAATCAGCTCTGCGTCCAACACACTATCTTCAAGCAGGAGGAATTGAAGTTTCTGCATAGGTAGCCCAGCTCAATAGCAGGATGACGAATAGCGTCAGATCTCGGCGGAATTCAGCAGTTCGGGCGGCGGCTGGTTAACCACGGCCCAAAACAGACCCACCTGCTTGATCACTTCCACAAAGGCGCTGAAATCGATGGGCTTGACGACATAGGCGTTTGTACCCAATTCGTAGCAGCGAATCAGGTCAGGCTCTTCCTGGGATGAGGACAATACAACCACCGGAATCAAGCGCAGAACCGGATCGCTTTTGAGAGCCGACAACACCTCTACACCGTCGATCTTAGGCAACTTCAGATCAAGCAAAATTACAACCGGGTTGCCCTCCAGCCGCAGTCTGAATAAACCACGGCGATAGAGGTAATCCAGGGCCTCCTCACCATCACGCACAACGACAACTTCGTTCGCAATCGCATTTTCAGAAAGCGCGGTTAGTATGAGTTCTACGTCATTGCGGCTATCCTCAACTAATAAAATTCGCTTCAACTCAGTCATAAATTCTCTAGCGTATTCCGTATAAGCTATAGGGATGCAGCAGGCAGAATTGATTAATCAACCAGTTGTTAATCAACCAATTGTCAATAAACCGTATCTAATAATTTCCTCTGTTAGTTTAGCTAATTTTGCTGCATTCTGATTTAGCCAAAATTCTCCTTGTTCTCCTGGCTGACTGGCCCAGAGGATAGCTCCAACCCTGGCTGGCTCGAACATTCCAGAGCCTGGACAACGGGCAGCCTGGGCAACGAGAAAAAGAAAGTCGCTCCTTCGTTCAGAGCACCTTCGGCCCAGGTTTTGCCACCGTGACGATGAATGATTCGACGCACGTT
>JBJTUI010000757.1:0-4441 GCA_046080625.1 Elainella sp.
GGCTTCCCCTAGCTTTGAGAGCGGCGTTATACTCAGACCAGTTGCGGATGTGGTAGTCAGGTTTCATGGCAGTTTTTGTGTGGTAACTGAAACTTACCATGCCGCTCCACCTCCGCAACCCCTCTTCATGCAACAAAGCCAATTGTATCTGCCGTTTGCCGCTGGCTATCGATGTCTGGCTATAGCCATACCGCCCAGTAGGCCTCAAGTTTCAGTAGTCTATGCGGAATCCGCAACCCTATCTGCAAACCAAGTAAAGTTGGTGCTAAGGTTTCAGGTAGCATCATCAGTAGAGCATCTTGTCCTGTAAATTTCTGAGTAGAGTCCGGTTGAAGCTCCAAAGGATTTGTAGTGCTGATCTGAGACGGTTATGATCTTCAAAGGAAATCTGCGATGCGTGTTCTTGTGATTCGGCTGGTGACGGTTGTGCTCACAATCCCGACGAGTGCGCTAGTGGTTCAGGCTACTCCTCGAACCGAACCCTCCCTTGGCAGCCCCGCAGCCCCGTCTGCTGGCATTATGATAGACAACAGCTACGCGCTGGGAGCCGGAGACCGCCTGCAAATTACTGTATTTAATGTGCCGGAATATGGCGGCGAGCAGCAGGTACTGGCCGACGGATCGCTCAATCTACCGGTGATTGGCAAGCTGTCAGTTGCTGGCCTGACAATTGCCCAAGCCGAAGCGGCGATTGCGGCTCGCTACCAGTCCGAGTTGCGCTATCCCCGGATTACCGTCAGCCTGATCCAGCCTCGCCCCCTGCGGATTGCCATTTCTGGCGAAATCAACCAGCCCGGTTCCTACCAGCTCGACGTCGCCCAGGGCAGTCAGTTTCCCGGCATTGCGGAGGCGATTCAGGCGGCGGGCGGCATGACCTATGCGGCCAACTTGCGTCAGGTAGAAGTGCGGCGTCTCCAGCCCTCTGGGGAAATGCAGTCAATTGCGGTTGACCTCTGGGAGCTACTGCGCAACGGCGACCTGCGCCAGAACCTGTCCCTGCGCGACGGGGATATGGTGTTTATTCCAGCCGCTACGACTACCGATCTGGCTGACTCGGCCCAGCTGGCGGCTTCCAATCTGGTCAGCAATTCCGAGAATCTGGATATCGCTGTGGTGGGCGAAGTGTTTCGCCCCGGTGTTTACAACCTGACCAATGCGAGCGCAGGCTCGGGGCGGCCCACGGTGACTAAGGCGATTCAGCAGGCGGGCGGGATTAAACCCTCGGCAGATATCCGCCAGATCCAGGTGCGTCGCTCGACTCGCAATGGCTCCGAGCAGCTGATCACCATCGACTTCTGGCAGCTGTTTCGGGCGGGCGACCTCACCCAGGACCTTGCCCTCCAGCAGGGCGATACGATCTCGATTCCCACGGCCCAGTCTGCTTCTGCTGCAGAGGCAGCTCAAGTCGTCGCCACGAACCTATCGCCTGAAAAAATTCTGGTGAATGTGGTGGGTGAAGTCAAACAGCCGGGCACCGTCCAGGTTCCAGCCAACACGACGCTCAACCAGGCTTTACTGGCCGCAGGTGGCTTTACCGACCGTTCGCGCAAGGTGATCGAGTTAATTCGACTCAACCCTGACGGCACGATTTTGCAACAGCAAATAGAAGTCGATCTGGCGCAGGGGGTGAATCCCCAGACCAATCCTCTGCTTTGGAACAACGACGTGATTGTGGTTGATCGCACGTCAACGGCTCGGTTGGGAGACCAGCTTGGCAATATTCTCGGTCCACTGCTTCAGCTCCTGCCCCTGCGTGTCATTTTCTAGGTTCACCATGCATAACCTCAATCATCGCCCTGTTGATTCCCAATCGAGCCAGATTGCTCCCCTAACTTCTCCTGCTGCTCCCTGGCTAGCTCAGGCAACAGATGACTGGGATCTGCGCCAACTCCTTTCGCCGCTGCGACGACGGGCGCTGATGATTTCTGGTATTGTGGCTTTGGTGATGAGTTTCACCATTGGCACAACGTTGGGCCAAAAGCCGGTTTATGAAGGAAGGTTCCGGCTCTTGGTAGAGCCTGTTAATGCCAACAATGATGCTGCCTCGCTAGCCGAGGCTCTGTCGCAACAGCCGAATTTGGCTAGTGGCCGGGGCAGCCTGGACTACGATACACAAATCCAGGTTTTGCGCAGTCCCGAATTGATCCAGAAAATTTTGCAGGCTCTACAGTCACGCTATCCTGATTTGACCTATGGCGAGCTAGTCAATTCCCTCACTATTGCTCGTCCTGGTGAAACCAAAATTTTGGACGTGCGCTACCGGGGAAACGATCCAGAGCAAATTCAGGTCATATTGAATCAGCTGGCCGCTGGCTATCTGAAATACAGCTTGCTGGAGCGGCAGACCAACCTGCGCCAAGGTATCCAGTTTATTGATGATCAGCTACCTGGCCTACAAAATCAGGTTGATATTTTGCAGGCTGAGCTCCAGCAGTTTCGCCAGCAGTACAATTTTATTGATCCCGACTCCCAGTCGAGTCAGATTGCTGGACGAGCTACCGCTATTGAACAACAGCGTTTGGCGATTGAGCAGGAGTTAGCCAAGGCCCAGTCCTACTATCAGACCCTACAGCAGGCAAATGGCTCACTAGCCGCGCTCAACGACGCCTCGGTCTATCAGCAGCTGATTGGGCAACTGCGGCAGGTGGAAACCCAGATCGCCGCAGAGTTGACCCGCTTCCAGCCCCAGAGCTTAAATGTGCGGGTGCTGCAAGAACAGCGGCAAAACCTGATTCCAGTGCTGCGCCAGGAGGCGGAACGGGTTGTCGGCAGCAAGCAAGCTGACGCAATTACCCAGATCCAGATTCTACAGGTTCGCAGTCAAGTGCTAGCTGCTGCTCAGACAGAACTCGATGGCTCCATTAAACAGTTGCCAGCCCTGGCTCGGCGCTATACCGATATTCAGCGAGAGCTACAAATTGCTACTGAAGGTTTAAACCGGCTATTGGCCAACCGGCAAACCCTGCAGGTGCAGGCGGCCCAGACAGAAATTCCTTGGCAGCTGATTGAAGCGCCTACCCAACCCCAGACGCCGATTTCTCCCAATGTGCCCCGCAACTTGCTGCTCGGTTTTGTTGCCAGCTCGCTGCTTGGCGTAGGTGCGGCCCTGCTGCTGGAGAAACTGGATGATGTCTACCATTCGGCTGAGGATCTAAAAGAGAAAACCAAAATTCCCCTGCTGGGTACGCTGCCCTACAGTCAGCACTCAGACGAGTTAATCGGCGAAGCTCCCGAACTCACGATTGGCGATCGCGTTCAGGCTAGTCTGGGCAACTTAGTGCCACGTCCCATCCGCGCCCGGTTACGTCAAACCGCCCAGCCCTATAAGTACTACAACTCCTACAATTTTTCTGGGTTTTCTGAGGCGATGCGGGTGTTACATATGAACCTACAGTTTTTGAACACCGATCGGCCTCTGAAATCAATTATCATTAGCTCCGCCCTACCCGGAGATGGCAAATCCACAGTTGCAATCAACCTGGCCCGAACGGCAATGGTTTTGGGTCAGCGGGTGTTGCTGGTGGATGCCGATATGCGGCGTCCTCAGGTTTACGAACGCATGCAGCTAGAAAATCTCCAGGGGTTGAGCAACTATATCTCTAGCGATATTCCGCTCAAATCTGTTTTACAAAAACCAATCTCTCTGTTTGAGCTTTCCGTACTATCGGCTGGTTCACTTCCTCCCGATCCTCCCAAGCTGCTGGCTTCGCGGAAAATGCAGCAGCTGATGCGCGAACTGGAACAGTCCTTTGACCTGATCATCTACGATACGCCGCCGCTGTTAGGACTGGCCGATGCCAGCATTCTGGCGCAGCATACCGATGGAATTGTGGTGGTGGCCAGACTCGGCAAAACTAGCCGCTCTGCTGTATCCCAGGCTCTCGATAACCTGAAGCAGGCCAAGATTCCGATTTTGGGATTGGTGGCCAACGGCCAGCGCAAAGATATCTTTAGTTCCTACGGAGACTATAGCTACCGGGCCTACGCCACCAGAAATAACGCTGCGACTGCCACTGACCCGGATGAGTGGGAAGTCTCCGATTAAGCAATTTAATCGTATCAAGGGTAAATTCCCCGCCCCTTGGGGCGTAAGTGCAGTCTCGTATGGTTCGCGGCTGTCCATACCCCGCTGCTTGCGGCGGGGTTCTTGATCTAAACATCCCTGTGTCACATACCCCGCAGCTTGCTGCGGTCTGTAGAACAGCGCAGACGCTGTTGAGCGAAGCGAAGTGATACCCCGCAGCTTGCTGCGGTTGGGAAGTTCATCTAAAAACGGCTGCGCATACCCCGCAGCTTGCTGCGATTGGGATAAGCAGCCCGCCGACCGACAGGTCGGCAAGTTGGACTTATACTTGCGAGTATGAAAGTTCAACGAGCGAGTCATTGCGTGTACCAAATCCGCTATCACATGGTCTTCTGTGTCAAGTATCGCCGCAGTCTG
>JBJTUI010000758.1:0-5665 GCA_046080625.1 Elainella sp.
CCAGAAGGCGTTCATTAACGTGACGTCTGGATCGTTTGTAAAATACTCCAGGACGCGCCTGGGGTCGAAAAACCAACCATTTTTTTGCTGAGCGTAGAACATATTGTTCCCGTCTACAAAAATCGAAAGACGGTTCATAGCAGTAACACCAGAAGAATTAGATTTAATATTTCTAACGATAAGTTTCATTAAGAAAACGTTTGACTGCTGACAGCTACCCTCGCATTCTCAGAGAACGGGAGCAAGCAGCTGGAGCAGGCAGAGTTTTACCTAAATGTCTCGAATGGGCTATTTAGCTAACGAGCAGCAAGACGCCCCGAAAGCTGTTCCACCAACCCGACCTTAACAAGCTGACTCTTTAACAGACTGATTGACTGACAAATCTTTTGCCCTCATCCCCCAACCCCTTCTCCCACAAGGGGGAGAAGAGGAGCCGGAAGCAGAAACTTGGTTTGAAGCCCCTCGCCCGCTCTGGGCGAGGGGTTGGGGTGAGGGTGGTCGGAGTTTTGTCAGTCAAGCAGCTTTAACAGACTGATTGATAGACTGACTTTAAATCGCCAGCTGTAACAGGCCGTTTGTAATTGAATCAGGATTTTGATTGAATCAGCACCCGCTCTCTGGTGTTTTTTTAAGCCAGAAAAGCGGTCCAAATTTCAATCCAGTTATTCTAACTTAGGCGAGAATAAATCGAGCAAAATGCTGTCTCCAGGGCTTTTAGCAAGTAAAAGTAAGTTGAATCATCCAAGTCTTGAAATAGGAAACAAGGCTTGAAATAGCTAGTTAAAGGAACAACTGATTAAAGCTCCTGAATCGATTTAGAGCCTTTGTTTGCTCCAAACCTTCTGAGCGAATCTAAACATTATAAAATAATAAACTTCAATGGCCTAGCCTATTGACTGAGCTGCTGCCAACCGGTTTTTCAGGCACAATTTGCCCCCAAACAAACCGCCTTAAAACAGCCCCAGCTGAGCTTGCTAGATATCTGGCAGCTACCGGATTCAGGGAACTGCCCAGTCCCAGCCCAGTCCCAGCCCAGTCTCAGCCCAGTCTCAGCCCAATCCCAACCCAGGCCCAATCCAATCTCAGATCCAAAAAATCAGACGAGATAGGAACACCAGTCGCTCCAGCTGCCGGGGTAGAGTCGAGCAAATCTGCCAATCATAGCCAGTGACAGCAAGTTGACGCAGGCCGTGACGCCAGAGCCACAGTAGACCACAGGTGGAGTATCGGAGGGTGCAGTATCGGAGGGTGCAGTATTGGAGGATGCTAAAGCGGCTGGGTCAGGAGCAGTCTGGTCAGGCAAATTGCTCCAGCGCTGTTGCTGGATCTCCAACGGCTGGGCAAATCCCGAGGCGTCGGTGACTTCGGCCCAGGGGTAGTTGACCGCACCTGGAATATGGCCTGCGATTGGGTCAATTGGCTCCCGCTCGCCCCGATAGCGCTCGGCCTCCCGCGAGTCGATCAGGGTCAAGGGCAGATCAGGTTGTGATATTGCCTGGTGAATCGCGCTGATTTCTACAGTCCAGTGGGGGCGCAGTTGGGGTACAAACCGGCCCGGTTGGGCTACCTCTGGCACAACTGGAGTCACCGGATAGCCCGCGGATCGCCAAGCCCCATAGCCCCCGTCCAACACAACCACCTGATCGTGGCCGTAATAGCGCAGCAGCCACCAGAGCCGCGCCGCGAAGGCAAATCGGCTATCGTCGTAGGCCACTACGAGCGTTGGCGCAACAGCGTCGTCTAGCGTCTGATCTAGGGGGGTGGCAGACCGGATTCCCAGGGCCGTTAGCTTGGCCGCTAGAACATCGGGCCGGGGCAAGGGATGCCGCCCGCCGTGGCGTTGCACCGGGCCAGACAAATCCCGGTTCAGGTCGAGGTAGTGAGCACCGGGGATATGGTCGACGCTGTAGGCTCGCTGGCCAGCCGCCGGGTCGGCCAGGGCAAACCGACAGTCCATAATTACCACCTGGGGGTGGGAGAGATGGTTCTGGAGCCACTCTGCTGTGACGAGCCAGTGGTGACGAGCGGCAAAATCTGGCTCAACTGTTTCCGCCATAGCGATACCCCCTCTGAATTATCAAGACTTGACGATTAGAATGAAACATTATGGATGAATACGGTATTTGGTGCACTGCAAGCCCCGCGAAGCTCCAGACAGTCAAGCTCCAGACAGTCAAGCTCCGGACAGTCAAGCTCTGGACAGTCAAAACGAGAGTCGAGCCCTGTATTAAACCTGCATTAACTTGCATTAAACAAGCGGCTGTTTAGCTGGAAACTCCGCAAGCGCAACCCCAGCAAGTGAAAAATTGCTTACAAAACTGCCCCTTCAGCAATTGGTAATTTTAGGTAAACCTAGTTTAGGTGAGGCTAGATGTCGAGTGGCTCCTGTAATATGAACAGCTCCAAGCCCAAGGTTTTGGTGGCTGATGACCATGTTTTTAGCCGCATGGCGGCGGTTTCACTCCTCACCCTGGAAGGCTACGATGTGCTAGAGGCCGCTGATGGGCTATCGGCCTTGGAACAGGTGAGCGCAATCGAACCAGATCTGCTCCTGCTTGACGTGATGATGCCAGGGTTAGACGGCTATGAGGTCTGTCGCCGCCTGAAGCAAAACGAACAGACGCGCCTGCTGCCCATTGTATTTGTGACGGCCCTGACCGACCGACGGGCCAGGCTGAAAGCGATTGAAGCAGGTGGGGACGATTTTTTGTCAAAACCGTTTGACCAGCTTGAGCTATCGGCCCGAATTCGCTCCCTGGTGTGCCAACGCCGCCTGAATCAGGACCTGGATCACGCCGGGCAGGTGTTGTTTTCCCTGGCCCGGACGATCGAGAGCCGCGACCCCAATACGGGCGATCACTGCGAGCGGTTGGTTCAGGCCAGCCAGGCGTTTGGCCAGTTTTTGCAGCTCTCTCGACAGAAAATCCAGGACCTGATGTGGGCTGGCTACCTGCACGATATTGGTAAAATTGGCGTCCCGGACGCGATCCTGCTCAAAACCGGTGCTTTGACGCCCGCTGAGCAAATCGTCATGCGCCAACATGTTCTGATCGGTGAACAGATCTGTCAGCCGCTTCGCACCATGCAGGGCGTGCTGCCCATTATCCGTCACCACCACGAGCGCTGGGATGGCTCGGGCTACCCGGATGGTCTGGTGGGCAACCAGATTCCGCCGCTGGTGCAGGTGTTCCAGATGATCGATATCTATGATGCCTTGGTGCATGACCGGCCCTACAAGCCTGCCCTGTCGTCCCAGGAGTCTTTAAAGATTATGCAGGCCGAGGTCGAGCGCGGCTGGCGCAATCCAGCCCTGATGCAGAAATTTGTGGAGTTTATCGGCTCTTGTGAGGCGGCGGCCTGAGGCAGACAAGGGCTGCCCCAGTTCAATCGTCCGGTCGTTACGGGCTGTACTAAATCACGCCGAAACAGCCGCCAGACGCGGTATACTCCGGTGGAAAGAGTGGATAGAACGAAGATGGTTGCGGTTGCAATTCTAGCAGCGGGACGCGGCACACGCATGAAGTCCCAGTTGCCCAAGGTGCTGCACAGGCTGGGCGGCTACTCCCTGGTCGAACGGGTGCTCAACTGTGCGGCGGCAGTTCACCCCAAGCGCCAGCTGGTGATTGTCGGCTATGGCAGCGAAGCCGTCCAGCAGGGGTTAAGCCATTTACCCGACGTAGAATTTGTCGAACAGCGCGAACAGCTGGGAACCGGCCATGCGGTGCAGCAGGTGATGCCCTATCTACAGGGCTTTGAGGGCAGTCTGCTGGTGCTGAACGGGGACGTGCCGCTGCTGCGCTCCCAAACCTTAGAGCACCTGCTCGAAACCCACCGAACCCACGGCAACGCCGCCACGATTCTGACGGCCCACATGCCCGACCCCAAGGGCTACGGGCGCATGTTCTGCGACGGCCATAATCTGGTTACCCAAATCGTGGAAGACCGGGACTGTAGCCCAGCCCAGCGCCAAAACCGCCGGGTGAACGCGGGCATCTACTGCTTTGACTGGCAGGCGCTGGCCCAGATTTTGCCAACCCTGAAAGCCGACAACGACCAGAAAGAATACTACCTGACGGATACGGTCGGCCTGCTCTCGCCCGTGATGGCGGTAGATGTGGAAGACCACCAGGAAATATTTGGAATCAACGACCGCAAGCAGCTGGCCGCGGCCCACGGCATCCTCCAGCAGCGGATCAAGGACAACTGGATGATGGCGGGCGTCACCCTGATCGACCCGGACAGCATCACGATTGACGACACGGTGCAGCTCAGCCCGGATGTGGTGATTGAACCCCAGACCCACCTGCGCGGCCAGACCTCAATTGGCACAGGCAGCCGCATCGGGCCAGGCAGCCTAATCGAAAATAGCCAGATTGGCGAACAGGTGACGGTCTGCTACTCGGTGATCAGCGATAGCCAGGTGCAGGCCAACTGCCGGATTGGTCCCTATGCCCATCTGCGCGGCCACGCCGAGGTGGGAATCAACTGCCGCATCGGCAACTTTGTCGAATTAAAAAATGCCAGCCTGGGCCAGAAAACCAACGTGGCGCACCTCTCTTATCTGGGAGACGCCAGCCTGGGCAATCAGGTCAACGTCGGGGCTGGCACCATCACGGCCAACTATGACGGCTTCAAGAAACACCGGACCACGATTGGCGACCGCACTAAAACCGGCTCCAACACGGTGCTGGTGGCCCCGATCACGGTCGGACAGGATGTGACGATTGCCGCTGGCTCAACCCTGACAGAAGATGTGGCAGATGACTGCCTGGTAATTGCCCGGGCGCGACAGGTGGTAAAACCGGGCTGGCGCTCTAGCTATCAGCTGGCCCAGCCGAGTCCGGCCAGCCAGGCTCCATCTAATCCCCAGCCCAGCCAACCTCCCAGTCAATAACCTGGCAAGATCAAGCGTGGAATGCAGAGAGGGGCTGAACAACTCCCTCTTGATTGCTGGAGCACCTGATTAGGCACCGAGACCGGGTGATGCAAGTGAGCAGATTTCCATCGCTTGAATCAAGCCATTTTCCAGGGTAAAGCGGTGGCCAACATGCTCATCGACAAGCAGGGCTCCGGACAGGTCGCGCACAACCTGATGTACCTCAACCAAGACCTGCCCGCCATCCTCCAGGTGAAAGGTCACTGGCTCGACGTGGGGATTGATCTCGCTCCACTGCTCCGTCCAGTAGTTGCGGACTTCTTCAGGTCCACGGATAAAACCGCCTTTAAATGCTCTCGGCCAAGCCACGTCGGGAGTCATAAGGGCAAGGGCAGCAGCGATGTTACGTGCGTTGAAGGCGTCGTACGCTGCGCGCAGCAGCTCGATTTCTGGAACAGGTTGATCTGGCATAAGAGGTAGGTGAGGGAGATGGGACAGTGGCTAAGTAGGCAAATGCAAATATTTGTCGGATGGTGGGGTTTAGGGGCTGCACCCCCAACAGCGGGCTTGCCCTCTGGACTCCCCTCAAACCATCTTCGATTTAATCCAGCCCAGCTACTTATATAGCGCTACGCACTCAGCTTAGGACCTATCCATTACACACAAGTACGTAGAAGTGTTACAGGGAGTAGATTTGCGGCATCAAGTGTGAGAGGTTTAGTTGAAGTTGTTGATCTGCGTGGATAGTGAGCATGATGCGAAATTGGGCAAGCTAAGAAATTAAAAGTC
>JBJTUI010000759.1:0-5712 GCA_046080625.1 Elainella sp.
TTTGCCACCTGACGAATTGAAGTATTGCCTGCCTCGTAGGTACTGATAATTTTTTCGCGTAGGTCGAGGGAGTAGGGCTTCATAGCTATTCAGATTGAAAACTCCCACTATTGTGCCAGATCGTTGTGCAAAACGCTGTAATGTGGATAAAACCTATAAAATTGATAGCAATTCAATCTTTCCCAATCTATCAATTACAACGTCAGCAGTTAACTGGGGTGAAGGCAGGGTCCAGCCGCCGCTAAAGCCAATACAACCCGCCATACCAGCTTGACGAGCTACTAGGACATCAAGCTGTGAGTCGCCGATCATTAGGGTTTGGGTAGGAGTGACGGCAAGCTGGGTAAACAGAGTCTGCAGCAGTTCTGGATCGGCTTTGTGAGGATGCTGCCAGTCAACGCCCAGGGCAACCTGAAAATAAGGCTCTAGGTTATATTGCCTCACGAAAGCCTCTACCTGAGTCTGACTATCGGATGATAAAATTGCTAGCCTGACCTGGGCTTGAGTCAACTGCTGGATCAGCTCCAGGCTACCTGAAATCAGAGGTGTCTGTTCGGCCTTGGCGGTGACTGGGTCAGCAGCTTGAAACAGAGATCGGGCCAGATCACAGGCTTCCACCCAACCTTTTCCGGTTGCGGCAATATAGGCTGCTGCCGCCATTTCGTTTTCCAAGCGTGTCCCCACGGCCATCAATCCTGCTGGGTTAATCTGGCCTGCTTCAATCCCAAACGCCCGCAGCAACTCCACTTGAGCCACAGGAACCTGAGCATGAATCAGCTGGGCGCGGTGATGGGCCAATCTGGAAAGGAAGGACTCAGAGCGGGCTAGGGTGCCATCTTTATCGAATACAACGGCCCGAATGGCTTCAAATCGGCAATCCTCGACCTGAATCGCAACCAAAATCCCGCCTCGCCTACTATACGGCTTTTCCTGACATGCTAAAGACGAGGAGAGTTAGACCCTCCTCGCCCTATTGATGAATCATCTCAATTCAACCGACCTATTAGTCAATTGCAGGAGGCAGCTCTTCATCCAGCACTTCAACCTCAGGTTCTACGGCAGACTGGGCGGGTTGCAGCATCCGTTCCCGGTACTTAGCAGCCATCTCTTCCGCCTTGTCGTAAACCACCTGCGGGTTCTTCACCATATCACCGGGTTCCGGCTCAAGCTGTTTGGTCGAGAGGGAGATGCGACCCCGTTCGGCGTCCAGATCGATGATCATCACCTTCACTTCGTCGTTGACATTGAAGACGCTGTGGGGCGTGTCGATGTGATCGTGGGAGATCTCCGAGATGTGGAGCAAACCGCTGACGCCACCGATATCGATAAAGGCACCGTAGGGCTTGAGGCCGCGTACAGTTCCAATCACGACTTCGCCGACTTCTAGGCGGTTCATCTTGCGTTCGACCAGAGCGCGACGGTGGCTCAGAACCAGACGGTTGCGGTCTTCGTCTACTTCAAGGAACTTGAGGGGAAGCTCTTCGCCGACCAAATCTTCCTTGGGTTTACGGGTGCTGATGTGAGAACCGGGAATAAACCCTCTCAGACCTTCAATTCGGACCAGGGCACCACCTCGGTTGGTCGCAAACACAGCAGAACGCACAGTTGCGTCTTCGGCCTGAAGTTGCCGAACCCGTTCCCAGGCGCGCATGTACTCAATGCGGCGAATGGAAAGCGTCAGCTGACCATCTTCGTTTTCGTCGGTCAGAATGAAAAACTCGCGGGTTTCGTTGGATTGCAGCACTTCTTCTGGGCTATCAATCCGGTTGATCGACATTTCCTGGATCGGGATATAAGCTGCGGTTTTAGCGCCAATGTCAATCAGAGCACCCCTGGGTTCAATGCTAAATACCGTGCCAGCCACAATCTGCCCTGGGCTGTAGTGGTAGTCGTATTTGTCGAGGAGTGCAGCAAAATCTTCGTGGGTAAAGCCGATGTCTATTACTTGCTGATTGACCATGCGATGTGTTTCCTGGTGGTTATCTCCATAGTGATATAAGTGGTCTAGGCATCAAAGCAACCAATTACTGTCAACTCACATCGGGTTGGATCGTCAGAACGACTGCCTGAGCGAACTGACCGAGTGAAGCGCAGCATCAGTACTACAAACCTGTTAAAGCAACTGAAAGTTTAATAGTGTTAGACCCATAGACAAACCATCATAGCTTAGATTTGCCGCTGAGCGCACCCCTGACAAGAAATTGAATTTACCAGGGAGCTAAAATGCCATGGTTCGATTAGGCACAGCGGCTGGTTTAGGAATGGCTCATGGAGGGAGTTTCAGCCTCGACAACATCTTCTATCGCCACAGGCTGTTCAGCTTGCTCGGTTACAGTCTGCAGATGGTTTAGGGTATCGATAAAATCACGAATGCCGCGGAACTGGCGATGCACGGATGCGAAGCGAATATAGGCGACTTCATTCAGCGTTTGTAGATGTTGCAGCACCAGTTCACCAATTTCGCCGCTAGAAATTTCACGGGCTGACCGCTGCTGAAGTTCAGCTTCAATCTCATCGACAACATTCTCTAATTTGGCATGGGCCACTCCAGTTTTTTCACAGGCTGCTACAATACCCTGGAGAAGTTTGGAGCGATCAAACGATTCACGCTCGCCACTCTTCTTGAGAACGACAACCGGAACAAACTCAATGCGCTCGTAGGTGGTAAATCGGCGCTCGCAGCGCAGACATTCTCGCCGCCGCCTAACGCTATGCCCGGACTCCGCTGAACGCGACTCTAGAACCCGATTGTCTGGGAACTGACAAAATGGGCATCGCATAGCAAATGTCCTCCGGGAATAAAAAACCTGCTGATGGCTATAGGTGAATGCGGCCTGGGTGCATTCGCGTTCCAATGTCATCATACTGCAATTAAACATGCAAATACCCGGGCGAGCGTAATTTAATCTGATTAAAAAAAATCAGTTACGCCTGCCCAGGTATAGCGAAAGAACCGGGGGCATAGTAGACTGCCCCCGGTTCTTTCTGAAATAGAAATTTTGGCTGAGGCTCTTGAGCCACTAGAGACTGCTGGCGGCTTCCAGCAACTCCAACTCGGTTAGCCTGACTAATGCTGAATCGGTCTCTGCTGACCTAGTCTTTGCTAATCCGGGGCGGTTCCCGAAAGGCAATCGCAAAGAAGAGTACGCCAAGCGCTAGCGTCAAAACTAAGATGTATGCAACGGCTTCCATGGTTTGATGTCCTTTGGCGAAACGCCAACTAATATGCCTTGAAGCGTTCAGGTTCTAACTGACCGGAGTTGAGCAGGCCCAAGATTTTTTCTGGACCCGCTCAAACCATCGAACTAGATGGGCTGCTTCCGACGAGTGGTTTTGTCTCCCAGCTTCTGGAAGTAGCCCCATTCCACTTGCTCTTCGGACAGGTCGGGGTCGATCCCGGCGAACACGTCCCGGAACAGGGTTCTGGAACCGTGCCAGATGTGGCCAAAGAAGAAGAGGAGGGCGAAGCAGGCATGGCCGAAGGTGAACCAGCCTCTGGGGCTAGTGCGAAACACGCCGTCTGAGCCGAGCGTTTCGGTATCGAACTCGAACGCTTCACCCAGCTGGGCTTTCCGAGCATAGCGCTTCACCACAGCCGGATCGGTAAAGGTCTGACCATCCAGCGCACCGCCGTAGAAGCTGGCCGTCACGCCAACCTGTTCAAAGCTGTAGCGCGACTCAGCCCGCCGGAACGGAATATCGGCCCGAACGACGCCATCGCTATCGGTCAGAATTACCGGGAAGGTTTCGAAGAAGTTAGGCATCCGGCGCACCGTCAGCTCACGTCCTTCAGCATCTTTGAAAACAGCGTGACCTTGCCATTCCTGGGCAATCCCATCGCCCTTCACCATTGGACCTGTGCGGAACAGGCCGCCCTTGGCCGGGTTGTTGCCAATGTAGTCATAGAAAGCAAGTTTGTCAGGAATCTGCGACCAGGCTTCCGAGAGGCTAGCCCCATCAGCCACACTGGCATTGACCCGACGCTGAATTTCCTGCTGATAGAAGCCACTGTCCCACTGGTAGCGAGTCGGGCCAAACAGCTCAACCGGCGTGGTGGCATTGCCATACCACATTGTTCCAGCCACCACGAAAGCAGCGAAGAACACGGCAGCGATACTGCTGGAAAGTACGGTTTCGATATTCCCCATCCGCAGGGCACGATAGAGTCGCTCAGGCGGACGCACGGTGAGGTGGAACAACCCAGCGATGATACCAACAATTCCAGCGGCAATGTGGTGGGCCACAACGCCACCCGGATTGAAGGGATCGAAACCTTCTGGTCCCCATGAAGGTGCAACGGGTTGGACACTGCCCGTGAGGCCGTAGGGGTCAGAAACCCACATGCCGGGGCCAAACAGACCCGTCAGGTGGAATGCTCCGAACCCGAAGCAGAGCAGGCCAGACAAGAAGAGATGAATCCCAAACATTTTAGGCAGATCCAGCGCTGGCTCACCGGTACGCGGATCTCTGAACAGCTCCAGATCCCAATAGACCCAGTGCCAGCAGGCCGCCAAAAACAGCAGGCCCGACAGCACGATGTGGGCCGCAGCCACACCTTCAAACGACCAGAATCCGGGGTCAATTCCGGTTTCACCAGTGACGCTCCAACCGCCCCAAGAGCCGGTCACACCGAGGCGAGCCATAAAGGGCAGCACGAACATGCCTTGACGCCACATCGGATTGAGAACAGCATCGCTTGGGTCAAAAGTAGCTAGCTCGTATAGAGCCATCGAGCCAGCCCAGCCTGCCACCAAAGCAGTGTGCATAAGGTGTACAGAAATCAATCGTCCCGGATCGTTAAGGACGACCGTATGTACTCGATACCAGGGTAGTCCCATCGACTACGCTCCTCCTATAGTTTCAACGCTTCCTTCAGAATTATATTAAGGCGCTTAATACTGGTAAGCCTACCAGATTAAGGGACTCGATGCAGCGGCCTACCGTTGGCTGTCTTAGAAGTTGGCAGAGAGCCCGACGAACCAATTCGGCTCCTAACTAGCTCTCAACCCACCAAACCTTAGACAGTTTGACAATAAGCTTGTAAAAATGAAAGTGTATAAAGAAGTGTAACCAGAGTGAGAGGGGATTGCAAGCGCTATGCAGACAGGCTCCGAGGAAACCACAACCGCCATGACCGAGGCCCAAAACTCCACCAATATGCCGCTGGGCACAACTGCCACTTCTCAATCTGAGGCTTCTGTACAGAAGCCTGCGTTTCTGTCACCAAATATTAAGTTTGTTAAAGAAGGTAAAGAGGTTGTGGCTGCTTCTGGCGCAAACCTGCGCTTCAAGGCCATGGAAAATGGCGTTGACCTCTACACGTTTGCTGGCAAGATGATGAACTGCGGTGGATATGGCCAGTGCGGTACCTGCGTGGTAGAAATCACTGAAGGCATGGAAAACCTATCGCCCCGCACTGAGGTCGAAGAACGCAAGCTGAAAAAGCGGTCTGCTAACTGCCGTTTGGCCTGTCAGGTATTGGTGAATGGCCCGGTCAGCGTTCTGACTAAACCGGGCAAGTAGAACGCCTGAGGCGTTAAGTCAGCTGCAGCACTCGTTTTGATCCTGCCAGCGTTGTATGCTAATCCGTATAGTCTTTTAGATGCTGTTGTTGTAGAGGCAGATCCGCATGGAAGTTAATGATCTTGGCTTTGTAGCCACCATTCTATTTGTCCTGGTGCCATCCGTTTTTCTGTTGATTCTCTATATCCA
>JBJTUI010000760.1:0-3404 GCA_046080625.1 Elainella sp.
GTGTTTATCTCCTACGGTTTGGTTCAAGCCACCGTGGGAGTTACTTTACCTGCGCTCCGGAACTCCGGGAACGCTCAAAGCTGGTCAAGTCGCACTGGTAGAACCAGTGGCTTACCTTCTGAGCTACTGACAAGTTAGAACCCGCATTTGCGCCCAATCAAAATCCATGCTCAACGAAACCCCCGCAGCGTTCGCCACGGGGATTGACACAGCGTTGAATATAGCGCTACGCACCCAGCTTAGGACAGAAGGGGGTATGGGGGCTGCGCCCCCATCCAGGGGTGGAACCCCTGCACCCCGTCCTAACCAAAAAGACTATGGCTATATGATCTAACTCCTCCGCGCCCCAGCTCGCGATCTAGCTCGCCGTCCTAGATCGCCTCAATCAGCAGGCTGCTGGGCTGGGCGAAGTTGCCCGTCAGCTTGACGCTGCGCTGGTTGGCGTGCAGATGGCGCACGATTTTGTAGATCGCTTCGATCTGGTCTGGGGCTCCGGCTTTGGTGGCCAAATCGCTGAGAGAGATGGGGGCGCTGGTTTCGTTCAGCACTTTCACCACCTGCTTTTGCAGATCCAGAATCACAGCCGCCGCTTTTTTGCCCGCTTCTACACCGGGCTGGTGGTAGGCGTTGATATTGACCAGGGAGGCGTAGAGGGTGACGGTGCGTTCGTAGAGGGCAATCAGCGCACCGACCGTGCGGGCATCGACACGGGGTACCGTTACCGTAATCGAATCGCGCTGGTTATCGTAGAGCGCCTGACGAGTGCCCTGCAAAAAGCCAGAGAGGAAATCGCCCGAGGTGGCACCAGGCTCCACCTCAATTGAGGTACCCTGCCGGTCTTCCAACACTTCAATGAAGGTGACAAAGAAATTAGCTACCCCTTCCCGCAGCTGCTGCACGTAGGCATGCTGGTCGGTCGAGCCTTTGTTGCCATAGACTGCAATCCCCTGATGCACCACGTTGCCGTCCAGGTCTGTTTCCTTGCCCAGCGATTCCATCACCAGCTGCTGCAAATAGCGGGAGAACAGCAGCAGACTGTCCTTGTAGGGCAGCATCACCAGGTCTTTCTCGCCTTTGCCGTTGCCAGCGTAGTACCAGGCCAGGGCCATCATCGCGGCAGGGTTGCCCTTGATCTGGGGCAGGCGCGTTGCGGCGTCCATTTCCTTGGCTCCGGCCAGCATGGCGTCGATATCGATGCCATGGAGCGCTGCGGGCAGCAGCCCAACTGCCGACATCTCGGAGGTGCGTCCGCCCACCCAGTCGTGCATCGGGAAAATGTCGAGCCAGCCTTCAGTTTTGGCTAGCTTCTCGAAGTTGCTGCCAATACCAGTCACGGCAACAGCATGTTCGGCCAGGTTCAACCCCTGCTGTTCGTAGACCCGCTTCACCTCCAGCATGCCGTTGCGGGTTTCGGGTGTGCCGCCCGACTTGGTCATGATCACCACCAGGGTTGAGGCCAGACGGTCTTGGAGCTGGGTCAGCACCTTGTCCATGCCCGCCGGGTCGGTGTTGTCTAGAAAGTGAATTTGTAGGGGAGCATCGACTGCGCCTAGGGCTTCAGCAACAAATTCTGGCCCCAGGGCCGAGCCGCCAATCCCAACCGAGAGGATGTCCGTAAACTTGGGTGCGTTGGGCGGATGAATTTCGCCGCTATGCACCTTCTGGGCAAAGTGTTTGATTTTGCTGAGCGTGGTGTCGATGTCTTCCCGCAGTTCTGGGGTGGGGGCCAAAGCCGAGTCGCGCAGCCAGTAGTGGCCTACCATTCGGTTTTCGTCCGGGTTGGCAATCGCCCCCGCTTCCAGAGCTTTCAGGTCGGTAAAAGCTTTGTCAAACTTGGGCTGGAGGTGCGCCACCAGATCCTCCCCAAACCGAATCCGGCTCACGTCTAAATATAGTCCTAGCCCTTCGTGGTAATACAACCAGTCCTGATAGCGTTGCCACAGCGTAGCGGCATCTGGAGTGACATCTGGAGCGACATCTGGAGCGTCACTGGCAGCAACATTGAGATTTGTGGCATTCATAGGTTTGACCAATGAGTATTCAACAAGTTTGCACAGGAAGTTTGCACAGGTGGCTGAGTCAGCCGGAGCGGGCGCTTACCAAACCAGCAGAGGCATTGAATCAGGGCGAAAAGAGAGGGCAAGAGGCTAGAACAACCAGATTGGAGCAGCTGGCCTGAAAAAGCTGGTCTGAAAAAGCGGGGCTAGAAAAATCAGGCAGCGGATTGACCAGGATTAACAGGAAATCTGCTTGGGCCAGATCTGATCATCCGTTTAACTGCGGCGACGGTGCGCCGGTATGACGGTACGACGGTTCACCAGATAGCGGAGTGCTTCAAGCAAACCAGGTTGCCTCATACCAGTTCTAGAGGATCTGCGCTGGAGATGCAGTAGCGCTGTAAACATGGGGGCTGGCTCTAGGTAGTTTCAGAACACCAGGTAGTTGGCTCCAGATAGTTTCAAGCTCTAGGCGTCGCGTCCCCTAACCAAGACCCCGGCCAAAATTACAGCCGCTATTTCAAATTCGCCAGACCGTTCAGGTCGAATTTCTGAATCCAGGTAGCGCGGTCGGCCTTGGTGAAAGCCGGGTCACGGCTCTGCACCTTCACCTGATAAAGGTTGTTGACCAAAATGGCCGTAATGTTCTGCCCTTGCTCTACGGCTGGATAGCCCGCTATTTTGCTGCTGCTACTCTGAAACTTGCTGGCGGCCCCGTCAATCCCGGTTGTGTCACTAATCGAAAGCACCGCCACGTTTTTGCCGCCCTGGTTCACCTTATACTCGGCAAATCCTTTTTTCTCTTGAGCTGGCGCAATCTGATAGCCGCTGACCGAGCGCGGAAAGAATTTATTGAAACTTGCACCCTGGGTCGCCTGTTTGGCCACGGCTCCCGGGGCATTGCGCTGGCTGGTTTCCTGCTGCGTCTCCGCATAGCGAGAAGGGGTAGACGGACTACAGGCTGTGGTAAGGGCCAGCATCAGCAGGGCCGGAGCCAAAACTTTACGGCATTGATCATGCCATCCGTTGCGCGATTGCCTGCGCCAGCTTGAGGCAGTCATACTTGAAACTCCTGTTAAGACGAAGCGTGATTATTCTCACCCAGATTGCTGATTTTCTGCTGGAGATTGCAGGAAGACTTAGCAATTCACTCTATTCGAATCACGATGCCAAACCCCCTCTGGTCTGACATCTGGCTGTAAGCAGAGTTTATCAGGCCATCTCGGAGCGGCCTCGATTTCGAAGCGGTTGTAACCACCAGGACCCCCAGCAATGGCAGAATACTGGGGTGCAGAATCTATAACCCGCTCTAACGCCCATGGAACCGATTACCCCAGCAGCCGACCAGGAGGCAGCACAGCTCGATCAGGACGCTATCGGCCTCAGCGACGAGCAGTATCGCCGCAA
>JBJTUI010000761.1:0-3000 GCA_046080625.1 Elainella sp.
TAAGTCAAGCAGGGCATAGGGAGGAAAGCATTTTGGATGAGCTAAGAGCAGCTTTAGAACTGGCAACCGATGAGGAGTTGCAGTCCTTGACCGACATTCTGTTCCGGCGCAAGTTCAACCCCCTCGACTATGTCTACACCCCCGAGCCAATCGACGTTCAGAGCCAGGAGCGCGACTGTTGGATCGACGCCCTAGAAGAGCGATTCCGGTTTCTGGCCGCCGATGGTTTCACGGTTCTACAGCGCAAAACCAGCCAGATTAGCTATCGACAGGTGTTGATCCAGGTCTGTCGCCACCTGAAAATTACCTATAGCCAGAGCCTTTCCACGGAACAGCTGGAGGCCGAGATTTTCCTGTTTCTGCTCCAGCGAGCCTGGCAGCAGCTGCCAGCAGCCGACCAGGCCAATTTAGCTGGCGAATTGCAGCGGGCGGTGACTGAGGCCGAGCTGTCCCAGCAAATTCCGCTGGTGCATCGTAAAACCAGTTTATTGGTGAAGGGTGGTGGTGCGCTAGCCGTGAGCTCGGTGCTGCGGCCTTTAGTTTTACAGGTGATTGCCCGCCAATATACCCTACATGCCGCCACCTACAAGGTAGCCAGTGAAGCAGCGCGGGTGGGAGCCGCCGCCGTGTCCCAACTACAAACCCAGATGACGATGCAAACGGCCTCTCGGGCGATGGCGCTGTCGGCAGCGCGCTATGGTGCAGCCCGCAGTGTTTTTGCCCTCCTGGGGCCAGCCATGTGGGCCTATTTCTTTGCCGATTTAGGCTGGCGCACGATTGCCACCAACTATGGCCGAGTCATTCCCGTGATCTTTACGCTGGCCCAAATCCGCCTGACTCGGATGGACTGTATGGACTATAAGCCTGCCTAGGGAGGTAGCAGCTAGGTTAGAGGGTCCGATAGGCTATTCAGGTAGGCTCTAGCACCTTGGCCCTAGAGCGCGATTGTGAAGCATGATTTGAACCGCGACTTTGCATATGACACCAGTATCCCAGGCATCCCAGCAAACCACCTACTACGATTTGCTCAAGCTGCACCCCTCGGCCTCAGTGCAGCAGATTCGCCGCGCCTATCGCGATTTGAGCAAGCTCTACCATCCTGATACCACCAATTTGCCAGCGGCGGTGGCCACGGCTCAATTTCAGCAGCTTAACGAAGCCTACGCCACGCTCAGTAGCCCAGAACGGCGGTTTACCTATGACCTCAAAATCGGCTATTCCCGCGTTGCGGTGATTCAGCCGCCAGCAGACCTGGATCAACCCGACAGGCGCAGCTATCGCTCATCGGCCTATCTCGATCCGACCGATCGGCCCCTCTCGGGTGGCGAACTGTTCGCCCTGTTCATCCTGGGCCTGACTTTTGTCACCTGCGTTGGCCTAGTGATCGTGATTGGTCTGACTCGGGGCGAACTGGCCTGAATTGTTGAATCAGGTGAACAGGCTCTACGAATCAGCCCCTAGCCTTGTTGGCCCGTCAAAGTGGGCCGCGGCAGCCTGTGCAGTACATTGAGAAACTTCTGGGCGTCAAAGCTGCGGGGATCGATGCGGGAACCGGAGCGATCGACAGCCCGATGGGTGGTGACGCGGTAATCAGGCACACTGCTGTGGGCAACTAGCCAAGCCAGGGAGCGATATTGGGCGTCGGTGTAGCCGCTGTGGGTTTCGGCCTCGTTGGCTCCGTCTGGCGGCGTTTCTAGGGAGACATGGTAGGCAAAGTTGTTGACCGAGGGCGGAAACTGTCGATGGGTTTTGACGGTTTCTTCGCCGTTTGGCCCCTTAAAAACCGAGTTGCCCGCCCCAAAGGCCCGTTTCTCGGGCGGCACAATGTAGACGATCGCGCCATTGCGACGAATGATGCTGTGGTAGCTGGACTGCATGGCCTCGTTGGTGTGAGCCGTGCGAAACGTGTTGATGGCGCTGTCGGCAGAGCCAACTGTTTCATGCAGGACAATCAGGGCCTGGTTAGAAACTGGCTTACCAAAGATATCGCGACTGTAGCGGTCGCCGTAGTTGGTCGGATCGGCAGGGGCTGACTCCTGGGGAGGGGCAAGGGCCGAGAGACTGGACTGGGTCAAAACAGCAGCGGGCACTGGAGAAATCGGTTGGGGAGCAGGGCTGGCTGGGGCTCGACCGGCAGGGCTACCCGTGGGTTTGGCTGGACTAGCAGTTTTGCCGCCGGTTTGGGCCGGTTTGGCTGCCGAGGCAGGAGGCGTTTTTGCGGCTGCTTCGGGCTTGGCAGCGGGTGAAGGGGCTGGCTTCGGGCTAGAGGACGGGGCTAGCGGCGCACCTGGGCCTGTGGGCAAGCCGCCCCAGGTCTTCACTTGAACGGGTTTTGACTGAGTAGCAACTCGGGTCGGCGGAGTCTGGCTTGAACGAATGCCGCCAGCAATGGTTTGTAGCCCGCCAATCGCCAAGACGACCATCAGGGCTGTAGCCGCGAGGGCCAATAGCTGGAGTAGAACCGACTGGGGGCTGAGGCCAGTCAGAGACCCGAGCCGTAGACGGAACCAACGAAAGCCCGACTCAACCCGCATAGAAATCCGGGTGTTGAGAGCTGTCTGAATCGCTGTCATCCTGCTTTTTGCCGCAGTCCAGGACTCCCTTACTAGCCGTGCGGTCTGTGCTCGAAGGTCAAATTTCATACGCTCACACCAACAGTGACCCCATCGTCGCTTAATTCCAGCATTTGTTTCAAGTCGAGTTGGCTACAGATTTACCTGCAAGCTGAGAATATTTATCAGCTCTCTACCAATCGATTAAATCTTTATAAATCTTACGCAGATCTGGCAAAACGGGCTCCTTCTCTTTCTAGAATTTGGGCACCTGGTCAGGAAGCTGGCCAGACTGCCTGATTTGCCTCACAGTCGGGTCCGCGCCACTGCAGCGAGACTGCTGGGCCGAGCAAACTTCGGCAAACCAGAATAGATGGTTCAGCCAGGTGGCGCAGAATTGTCACCGGAACCGGTTAAAATCCACTAAGGTCATCCAGAAATTACAGCA
>JBJTUI010000762.1:0-7298 GCA_046080625.1 Elainella sp.
CAGTCGTCTGGAAACGGCGTCGTTCCGGGAAGCGTTTAGCGACCTGTTTTCCAATATTCGGCTGGCCGACCCGCCGATTCGTTCCCTGATGGTCTGCTCTGCCGAACCGGGCGACGGCAAAACCACGGTGGCCCTCTATCTGGCCCAAACTGCTGCCGGCACAGGACAGCGCGTCCTGCTGGTGGATACCAACTTGAGACTGCCCCAAATCCACACGCGCCTGGATTTGCGCAACGCCAAGGGCTTAAGCGATTTGCTGACGAGCGGGGCTAATCCTGAAGAGTTGATCCAGCGCTCGCCTTTGGCCGATAGTCTGTTCGTGCTGCCAGCCGGATCTTCAATCGCAGGTTCGGCTAGACTGCTGGCTTCAGATCAGATGCAGCAGGCGATGGAGAAATTCCAGACCATGTTTGATCTTGTGATCTACGATACGCCGCACCTGTTTGGCCTCACCGACGCCAGCTTCCTCACGTCCCAGGTGGATGAGGTGCTGATGGTGATTGCAGCCAACAAAACAAACCGCACGGCGGTCGATCGGGTGCTCAACAAGCTGATCAGCCTGCGAGCTCCCGGAATCAGCATTGTCGCCAACTATCTGCGCGAGAGCAACAGCCCCAGCAGCAGCGCCTACACCCGCTATAACCAGAGTGTGGCCCAGGCCCGCCGCGATGCGGCTCTGCCGGAATAGCCTTTAGAACAGCAATTTGCGAGCGTTCTAACTGGCTACACTGGCCACAAGGGTAATCAGCGTCACCTCAGGGGGACAGAACAGCCGACCGGGCAGATAGGTGCCCAGACCGCGATTCACATAGAGCTGGTTGTAGGCAGGCCGCTGTCCAGAACTAGGTTCAGTAGGGCTCTGGGCTGCGGCGGTCTGCATCGGAATCTGGTGAAAGCCCTGGGCCCATTCCCAGTGTCGCACTACCCGGTAGCAGTCTTCGCGCATGTAGGGAATCCAGGGTCGCAGCGCTTTGGGGATGTAGCTGCGAAACATCTGATACCAGGTAGGAATGGGGCCGATCCCCGGCAGCGCGATCTGGCCGCCATGGGTATGGCCAGAGAGCTGCAAGTCTATGCGCCACTGGGACAGGGGAGCAGCCGTGTCGGGGTTATGGCTCAGCACCAGTCGAGGCTTGTCGGGATCGAGTTGGGCCATCACGGTGGCGGGTTGAAACTGCTTCGACCAGAAATCGGCCAGGCCCACGACCGGCAGATCCGGCCCAAACGGGTAAGTAATCTGATTCCAGAGTACTTGAATGCCTACCTGTTCCAGCGCCTGCGTGATCTGCTCCCGCGAACCAGCCGGGTAAATATCGTGGTTGCCCAGAACCGCGTAGGTGCCGCAGCGGCTGCTGAGCTGCTGGAGTTGGCCAGCTAACTCCTGAATCGGGGCCGGATCGTCGGTCACCAGATCTCCCGTTAGCGCCACCAGATCGGGTCGGGCCTGATTGCAGATCGCAATCGCTTCGGCCAGCATTTCGTTAGAGAGGCGCAGGCCGTCAAAATGCAGATCGGAGAGTTGGGCAATTTTCGTACCTTGTAAAGCCTTGGGCAGCCCAGTAATTTCGACCGTGATCTGCTCGACGCTCAACTCACCCGACAAGAGTTTGTGCATAATGTTGCAGCTTACCCAAAAGAACCCTCCCAGCCTACCAAACCCAACTTAACCCTTGGGTGTTATCCCTGAAACATCGCTGGGCATCTTTAAAGGAAGACAGCTCGTCACTGCGAATTTGATAAGGTTTTGATTAATTTAGCAGTAATTCTGCTCTCGACAGCCACACCGTCGGGATTTCGCCCCAAAAGGCTTGTATGTAGTATTCGGTAGGATTTTAATAATAGACAGCTTAGCCTCCTGACATCCCTCAACCGTACCCAGTTCGCTGGGCGCTAGAGATGTCAAGCTGTTCCAATCAGGATTTGAAGATTATCTAAATAAATCCTAACAATCTGCCTATGTTTAAGGAATTGAGGCAAAGTATGTCTAAGGTTTGATCCGTGGCGCTATGAGGGATTTTCCCTTGTTGAGACTGTAAAAATATCTTAAGGAAACGGCTGCAATGACCGTAGTTCTGCAAATCGGGAATCGCTCTATCACAGCTGAGGAAGTCTTGCCTCTGATGGCAGGCTATCAAATGCTGCCCCAGTTTCTGCAAGAAATTTTGATTGATCAGGCGATTTCAGCGATTGACTGTACACCAGAAGAAGCCCAAGAAGCCCAGCAGCAGTTTTATGCCCAGAACCAAATCGCCACAGCTGAAGACCAGCAGGCCTGGCTGAACCGCTATGGCATGAGCCAGGCTCAGCTTGAGGCCCTAGCAACCCGAGAGCTGCGGGTAGAGAAATACAAGCAGCAGACCTGGGGGCCAAAGCTAGAATCTTATTTTTTGAATCGCAAAGATAAGCTCGATAAAGTAATTTACTCACTAATCCGCACAAAAGATGCGGGAATTGCCCAAGAGCTGTATTTTCGGATTTTGGAAGGCGAGGAGAGCTTTGCGGAACTGGCCCGCGCCTACTCAGAAGGGCCGGAAGCTCAAACCGACGGGTTGATTGGTCCGGTAGAGCTGAGCGTTCCTCACCCCACCCTGGCCCAAATTCTCAGCCTGAGTCAGCCTGGGCAAATTAACCCTCCGACTCGGATCGGCAATACGGCAAAAGACGGCGGCTGGATCGTTCTGGTGCGGCTAGAAAAATTTATTCCGGCCCAAATGGATGAATCCATGCGGCGGCGCTTGTTAAATGAATGCTTTAATAGCTGGCTACAGGAACAGTTAGCCCAGCTCGATATCTCCTCTCTGGCGGTCGCGCCCGCTGAAGCGTCTGCACCAGAGACCCATACGGCTCTGCCCCAGCCTGCTGATCAATCGACTGACCCTGCCGTTACCCCCACAGCATCATGACCTATACCAAATCTAATGTTCAAGATTTTTTAGCAACTGTTGATCCGTTTGATCGGCTTTCCCCCGACCGGCTAGCAGGCGTAACCGAGCAGTTTCAGCTGTTGCGCTACCGAATTGGTCAGGCCGTTTTGGTGCGCGACCGACTGCCCAACCAGGTGTCGATTGTCTACCAGGGGCAAATCCGGCTGCTGGGCTACGACCCCCGCACCCAAAAGCCCGTAACCCTGGCGCTGCTGCCGCCCGGCTCGATCCTGGGCTGGGTAGGGCTGGTGCGCGGTGTGGCCTGCGAAACGGCAATTGCTTCGCGTGAAAGCATTTGTTTGACGATTCCAGCCACCGATTTTGTCACCCTGCTGAAGCGCGAGCCCCAGCTGACCCAGGCTTTTCAAAACCGCTGTTCGCCGATTGAACTCTACGATTTGCTGGGGGCCGAACTACACCGGCAGGCCAACGGCAGCGCCGACCTGAAGGATTTGGCCCTCCGAGCGGAGGAGCAGGCGGTGGTTTGTAATCTGCCCCCCGGACGTACCCCGCTGAACCAGCTGGAGTCGGATCGGATCTGGTTAGTTAGCGGCGGCGGCTCAATCGCTAACCTGCCGGTCGGCAGTCGGCTGAATGTTGGCCACCGTTCCAATATGGCCACCGATCATCTGGAAGTGAGCGGCGATGAACCAGCTCGGGTGATTGGTTTTCCGGAAGCCCTGACCCAGGATGTGCGGGAGACGGTACATTACAGCGATGAACCCATCCCGGTCGATTCGCCTGCCGATCTGGACATTCCCTATGCACCCGATCGGCCCCCTGAGCCCGATCCCAGTCTGACGCTGCCGGTTCAGCAGGCTCCCCAAAAGTTTCCCTTTGTGCGAGGCCGGGGCGAGCTAGATGTGACGATGGCCTGTCTGCAAATGCTCTGTCAGCATTTCAACATGCCGTTCCGGCGGGATGTGGTAAAACGGGTGCTGGTCAACCAGATGGAGCGCAGTGGCGGTATCTCCCTCGAACTCTGCGGAGCCGTAGCTGAGATGATGGGGCTCAACGCCCAGCTGGTCGGTGTCCCGGCGAGCGCTATGGGACGACTGGAGGCTCCAGCAATGGTGCGCTGGCAGGATAGCTTTGTGCTGCTCTACAGCATCAGCGAGCGGGAAATGGTGATCGCCGTGCCCGAACTGGGAATCGTCCGCCGCAAACCCGCTGATTTTGTTGAAACCTGGGGCGAACGGGGCGAAGTGCTGCTGCTGAAGCAAACCAACCAGACGCCGCAGAAGCGATTTGGCCTCTCCTGGTTCTTGCCTGCTGTCCAGAAGCACAAGCAGGTGCTGATCGAGGTGTTCATCGCCTCTTTCTTTGTGCAGCTCTTTGCCTTGGCCAACCCGCTGATGATCCAGGTGATCATCGACAAGGTAATCATCCAGAAGAGTATCGACACCCTGCATGTGTTGGGGGTGCTGCTGCTGGTGCTGGCCGTGTTTGAAGCGCTGTTGACCAGTCTACGGACCTACCTGTTTGTGGACACGACAAACCGGATCGACATGTCCCTCGGGTCGGAGATCATCGACCACCTGCTGAGGCTGCCCCTGCGCTATTTTGAGAAGCGGCCCGTGGGCGAACTGGCCACCCGAATCAACGAGCTGGAAAATATCCGCCAGTTCTTGACCGGGACGGCCCTGACCGTGGTGCTAGACGCCATCTTCTCGGTGATCTACATCGTGGTGATGTTCATCTACAGCTGGATTTTGACCCTGGTGTCGCTGGCGACAATTCCGCTGTTTGTGCTGCTGGCTGTCGTGGCCTCGCCGCTGATCCGCAACCAGCTGCGGGTGAAGGCCGAACGCAACGCCGAGACCCAGTCCTATCTAGTGGAGGTGGTGTCCGGCATTCAGACCGTCAAGGCCCAGAACATGGAGCTGCGAGCCCGCTGGCAGTGGCAGAGCCGCTACGCCCGCTACGTCAGCGCTGGCTTCAAGACCGTCCTGACCTCGACCACCGCCGGATCGGCCAGTAACTTCCTGAACCAGCTGTCGGGTCTGCTGGTGCTGTGGGTGGGGGCCTACCTGGTGCTGCAAAACCAGCTCACCCTGGGTCAGCTGATCGCCTTCCGGATCATCGCAGGCTACGTCACCAGTCCGCTGCTGCGGTTGGCCCAGCTCTGGCAAAATTTCCAGGAAGTCGGCCTGTCGCTGGAGCGCTTGAGCGACATCGTAGACTCAGCTCCCGAAGCCGACGAGCTGGATCGGCAAAATATTCCAATGCCCCAGATCAATGGCGACGTCAAAATCGACGATGTCTCCTTCCGGTTTGGCACCACTGGCCCCTACCAGCTCAATAACGTTAGCCTGGAGTTTACGGCGGGGTCGTTTGTGGGAATTGTCGGTCTCAGCGGTTCCGGTAAGAGTACGATGATGAAACTGCTGCCGCGCCTCTATCCGATTGAATCGGGCCGCATCCTGATCGATGGCTACGATATCAGCAAGGTCGAGCTAAACTCGCTGCGCCAGCAGGTGGGGATTGTGCCCCAGGACTCACTGCTGTTTGAAGGCACGATCCAGGAAAACATTGCCCTCACCTGCCCCGGCGCTTCTGCCGAGGAGATCATCCGGGCCGCCCAGGTGGCTGCCGCCCACGAATTTATTATGGAGCTGCCCAACGGCTACAACACTCGGGTGGGCGAACGGGGCGCTTCGCTTTCAGGGGGCCAGCGCCAGCGGATCGCAATTGCCCGCACCGTGCTGCAACATCCCCGTCTGCTGATTCTGGACGAAGCTACCAGCGCCCTCGACTACGATTCGGAGCGGCGAGTCTGCCTCAACCTGGCCGATGAGTTTAGCGGTCGTACCGTCTTCTTCATTACCCACCGGCTCAACACGATTCGGAACGCAGACATTATTGTGTTAATGGATAAGGGTTCACCCGTAGAGATGGGCACCCACGACCAGCTGATGACCCTGCGAGGCCGCTATTTCTGCCTCTACCAGCAGCAAGAAGCTGAGATGTAAATGTCACTTTGGTAGTTTGGGCGACGGCCTGGCTGCCACTCCAATCCCCTGGATGCTTTAGGACTCAATTAATTCTCTCGTTAGCCCGGTTCCCCCTGCTCAGGAGACATGCCATGAATGGACAAAACAATACCCCAAACGATTCGAAGGGAGCTAACGATCGCCAGTCGGGTTCGTTAGCGGTAGGCCAAAAATCTGAGTTGGCTTCGACCCGTGCTGATAACAAAATGATCCGGGCTGAGGCGTTTGACCAGCCGATTATTTTGCAGCAGCCCAGCGTCTGGTCGCGGTTTATCGCGATGGGAATCGTGGGCGTCACGGTTGCGGTTGTCGCCTGGGCCTCCCTGGCTAAGATCGACGAGGCCGTGCCTGCTACAGGACAGCTCGAACCCCAGGGGGCCGTGCAGCCGATCCAGGCTCCGATCAATGGCGCAGTCGTCCAGGAAATCTTTGTCAAGGACGGCCAGACCGTTAAGCAAGGCGATCTGCTGATTCGGTTTGACCCAACTGCCGGAGCTTCCGAACTGCGGGCGGCTGAGCAGATCCGCGATTCTCTGAAGCGCCAAAATCAGTTCTACCGGGCCCAGCTGGCCGGAGCGACGATCAATCCCACTGAAGTCCAGGGCTTGAATCTGCCGCCCGAGGTGCTGGCCCTGACCCAAAACCGGGCCGCCCTGCTCGAAGAAAATCGCCTGTTTCAGGCGCAGCTAGGGGGCGGCAGCACAGCCAATCTCACCCCAGAGCAGCGCATCCGGGTTCAGGCGGGTCTGGCCGAATCGGACACCAGAGCCGCAGCCGCCCAGTTAGAAGTGTCGCAGCTCCAGCAGCAGTTGAGCCAAACCCAGGCCCAGCTAGCCTCGGCTCGCTCGAGTTTGGTAATCGACGAAAAGATCTACAGCGACCTGAAGCCCCTGCTAGATGACGGTGGGATCTCGCGGGTGCAGGTGGTGCGCCAGGAACAGGCGGTGATTGAGTCGCGGGCCGAAGTCGATCGGTTAGCTCAGGAAGAACTGCGGATTCAGTACCAGATTTCCCAGGCCCAGCAGCGGGTAGCTAACACGGTTGCGACCTCGGGCAAAGACCTGCTCGATCGGATTGCCGAAAACAACAAGCAGATCGCCAACATCGACAGCCAGCTGAATAAAACGATTCTGGATAACGAAAACCAGATCGCCGAAACCGAAAAGCGGTTGAGCGATGCCCAGCTCACCCTGAGATACCAGGAGCTGCGCGCCCCCACGGATGGCGTTGTGTTTGATCTACAGGCGAAAGGCCCAGGCTACGTGGCCAACTCGAATGAGCCGGTCCTGAAGATTGTGCCGGGCGCTGGTCTGGTGGCCAAAGTCTACATTACCAACCAGGACATCGGCTTCGTCTCAGAAGGGATGCCAGCCGACGTGCG
>JBJTUI010000763.1:0-3510 GCA_046080625.1 Elainella sp.
CCTGTAGCTCGCCTCAGCAGCCGAGAGATTTCACGCGACCCTGCCGTGGTGGCGGCCTACGACCGCGATCCGCTCGTCTATCGGGGAGCCGTCAAGGCCAAAACCGCAGTGGAGCTGTTTGGCGCGGCCCGCCAGCTGCGACCCCAAATTCACCAGCTCGATCTGCCCCTGCTGGCGCTGCACGGCACACAGGATCGGCTCGCTCCGAAGGCGGGCAGTCAGCGGCTGATCACCGATTGGCCCCACCCCGACAAAACCCTGAAGCTCTATGAAGGGCTGGCCCACGAGCTGTTGAACGAGCCAGAGCGCCAGCAGATCTTGACCGACATCACGACCTGGCTAGAGGCCCATTTGCCCGCTGCCAAAGATCCTGCTGCCCCAGACCCGGCAGCTCCAGAATGAGCCAGACTTCCAATCCACCTGCGGCAAAAGACGCGGCAAAATAGGAAAAGCATTGCCCCAGGTTTTATCAACGGCAGATTAACAGCAGATCAACAGTATGGACTTGAGCAGCGCCCTCCCCACCTTTGTAGTCACCCTGCGCGAAGGCACCGAAGCGGCCCTCGTGGTTGGAATCGTCTTGGCCTACCTGAAGAAAGCGAACCAGCAGCGGCTCAACTCCTGGGTCTGGGCCGGGATTGGGGCAGGTATATTGGGCAGCGGGCTGGTGGGTTTGCTGTTTAACGGTCTGCTTGCGGCTCTGGCCAGCTCTGACCAAACCTACGCGCCGGTTTTGAAACAATTGCTAGAAGCGGGCTTTGGCCTTGTGGCGATTGGCCTGCTGAGCTGGATGCTGGTCTGGATGACCCAACAGGCGCGGCAGCTGAAATCCGAGGTAGAAGGATCGCTCATCACCGCATTGCAGCAGGGCGACCGGGCAGGCTGGGGCGTGTTTGGTCTGGTGACGATTGCCGTGCTGCGAGAAGGCTTTGAAACGGTGGTGTTTATTGCTGCCCAGTTTCAGCAGGGCTGGATTCCGGTGCTGGGCGCGGTGTTGGGGCTGCTGGGCGCGACGGGCATCGGCTATTTGCTGTTTCAGCTGGGTGTCAAAATCAACCTGCGTCAGTTTTTCCAGGTGATGGGCCTGCTGCTGCTGCTGATTGTCTCGGGTCTGGTGGTCAGCGCCCTGCGTCACTTCGACCAGGCGGCCAGCCTCTATTCCCAGTTGGGCGACAGCAACCTTTGTTTTAGCGCCCCGTCCTGCATTCTGGGGCCACTGGTTTGGGACTTGAGCCAGGTGCTGCCCGACCGCCAGTTCCCCGGCATCCTGCTGAAAGCATTCTTCGGCTACACCCAGAGGCTCTATCTGGTGCAGGCTGTAGCCTATCTGGTGTTTCTCAGTATTGTGGGCACGATCTATCTGCAATCGCTGAATCTGCTGCCGCGTCTGGGTCAGCCTGCCAAAGAGCAGGGATAGCAGGGGAAACTACCTGGCCGAGCCGCTTGAGCCGTATAAACTTTGCTCCAAATCTAACTTTGCTCCAGATTTGCGAAACCTCGGGCATAATGACCGGTAATCACGACCGTTTTGCCTAAAACTGCCTCTATGAAACCCCTCAAGCTTCTGTTTATTCGTCACGCCCAGTCGGTGGGCAACCAGCAAAAGCGGATGCAGGGAAACGGCGAGTTTGAGCTGTCAGCCGAAGGGGTACATCAGGCCGAGAAGCTGGCCCAGCGCCTGCTGGGTGAATCCTGGCGACCCTCCCAGGTCTACACCAGTCCCCTGAAACGGGCCGTGCAAACCACAGAAATTCTGCTGGCCCGGTTCCTGGCCGAGCCGCTGCCCTCGGTGGTCAGTGATTTGGTAGACAGTGAGGTCGATAGCCTAACCGAATCGGAGATTTCGACGGTGCCGATTGTCTATGCGGAGGAGCTGCGCGAGTTCCAAAACGGCATTTTTGAAGGGCTCACCTGGGGAGAAGCCCGCCAACGCTACCCGGATCTCTGCCATCAGCTTGAGCATTCGCCAGACTGGATTCAAATTCCCGGAGCCGAAACGCTTCAGGAGGCCCGCAGCCGCTCCCGACAGTTTATCCACACCCTGCTCGACCGCCACAGCAACGGTGAGCAGATCTGGATAGTCTCCCATAGCTGGATTTTGCAGCATTTGATTGCCGAGCTGTTGGGCTGCGACCGCTCCTGGCGGATCCACGCCAGCAACACCGCCCTGTTCGAGTTCTGGATCGACCGCTCCCGCTGGCTCCGCGAAGACCAGAACAAATTCAACACCGACCTCTGGCAAATCCGCCGGTTCAACGACTGTCAACACTTGGTCGGCTGATGGCTGAATGGGCCGCTCTAGTGTGGCTCAGATCACCCAGAAAATCATGCGCCATGGCCAGAATGCTGTAATCTTTGATTAAGCTTTTGCGCTGATCCCTAACATTGTTGTTAAATAGGGTCGTCCAGACCCCGATTTTCCCTAGGCTCCGACTGGTTCCACAACTGAACTCTAGGGTTCGTGACCCATCGCTGAGTAAACAATGGTAGATCCGATAAACGATATTGCCCGCCAAGCCCGCCAAGGAAGCGTTTCAGCCATCATTCAGGTGCTAAATGATAAGCTGGCCGATTCGGGCGTCAGAACCAGGGCTGTGTTTGACCAGGGGGTTTTACAGCTCCTGTGCGAAGCTGCCCTGCCCAGCCAGCTTGAGCAACCCGTGCTGGTGCCCCAGGTGAAGCGAATTCTAGAGTCGCTACAGCCGCGCAACATTCGCCGGGTCAACATCAACAGCCGCATTGTCCGGGAGCAGCAGCTGCTCTGGCTGGAAGAAATCAACCGCGACCGCGAAAACCAGCTGCTCTGGTCGGAAGAAATCACCCTGGATAAGCCCTCTCTGTTTCAGCGGCTGGCCCAAAACCGCCAAGACAGCAAAGCCGATCCGACCCGCACCAATCTGCCCCAGGTGTCGCGCCGCAGTTTGCGAGAGAAGAAAGTCTTCTGGCGGGGTCTGCTGGGCGGCGCTAGCCTCAGTCTGTTTCTGCTGCTGCTGGGCGGCGCGCTATACAAATGGCTGGGGCCAAAGTCTGGCGAAACAGTTGCTACGAGTCCTGCCCCGGTAGCGAATTCGCCTACAGCTGCCTCGGTGCCGCCTGCGGGTGCCGCCGATCCGTTTGCTGAAGCCGTACGCTTGGCTGAAAAAACCGTGGCTGCTGGTCAAACGGCCCAGACCTCGGCAGAATGGCTGGAGGTGGCCAGCCGCTGGCAGCGGGCCTCAGATTTGATGGGCCAAATTCCGGCAGCAGACCCCCGCTATCCCACGGCTCAAGATCGGGTGCAGCTCTACCGACAAAACAGCGAAGCTGCCCTGCAAAAAGCCCAGCAGGTGCCCTAGTCCTCTGCTTGCTGTTGGCAGCCGGGTGTGATTGCGCCAATTCAAATCTGAAGTGCACCATCACCTGACTGACCCCAGAATACCTCATGGGGAGTCCGATAACCTAACGCTTTCCTCGGTCGCTGATTAATCAGCTTCACTGCTTTATCTACATCCTTCTGCCTTACCTCCTTGA
>JBJTUI010000764.1:0-9066 GCA_046080625.1 Elainella sp.
AACTGGGTACGCCCCCATCATGGATTGAAAAAAAATACGACTCCGGCAATGGCAATGGAATACTGTGATCGCCCGATCTCAATGCTTGAATTGCTCACAACGCGAGGCTTTGCCTCCCTCATCCGTTAGGAGACCAGTGCCTTAGAACCTTGAGATCTCCCCATCTCTCCTATCCTGCGGGAAGCAAGCTTTGTTGGCATAGCCTTCCAGCAGGGTAGAGGGCTAGCGCCTGCTGCATTGAAGAAAAGCGCCTGCGGCAAGCAAGAAAAGGGGGATCTCACCAGAGCTAGCGTGATGGCAAAAGAGCTTTAAACCAATGCCTAGAGACCAATAGTCAGCCCCAAGCAGCGCCCTGGGAGGCGCGCAGCAGAGCGGCACAGCTCGCGGACTGTTAACCGCTGAGTAGGGCTTCGATGAATTCATAGCTGGAGAAGGGACGCAGATCTTCGATGCCCTCTCCGGCCCCAATGAAGCGAATCGGCAACCCGAGCTGCTGCACCACAGCCAGCGCAATCCCGCCCTTGGCGGTGCCGTCGAGCTTGGTCAGAACAACACCACTCAGCTTGGCGGACTCCGAGAATACCTCGGCCTGCCGCAGACCGTTCTGGCCCAGGGTAGAGTCTAGGACAAGCAGCGATTCCACCCGAGCATCGGGGGCTTTCTTGTCGATGATGCGGCGAATTTTGCTCAGCTCTTCCATCAAATTCTTTTTGTTCTGCAACCGTCCAGCAGTGTCTACCAGCAGCAGTTCCGTCTGGCGCGACTGGGCAGCGGCAATGGCATCAAACACCACGGCAGCCGGGTCCGTATTTTTGCCGGGATTGGCAATTACCTCCACGTCGCTGCGTTCGCCCCACACCTTCACCTGCTGGACAGCTGCTGCCCGGAAGGTGTCAGCCGCCGCAATCAGGCAGCGGTAGCCCGATTTTTGGGCGATGTGGGCCAGTTTGCCAATCGTGGTGGTTTTGCCTGCCCCGTTGACGCCCGTGATCAGCCAGATGTTCAGCTTGTCTTTTTCGGGCACAAACGACAGGCTGTGGGAATCACCCAAGGGCTTGTCGAGCATGTCGCGCAGCAGTTGTTTCAGGTAGGCAATGGCCTCCTGGGGCGGCAGCGTCTCCTGCCGCAGCTTGGCTTGCAGCGATTCAATAATGTAGTCGGTCGCTTCGATGCCGACATCGGCTTGCAGCAGCAGCGATTCGATCTCGGTGACAGCGTCCTGGTTGAGCGGCCCCTGCCCCACGATTGCCCGCAGCTGATTTACCAGACTGCGCCGGGTTTTGTCGAGCCCCTGCCGCAGGCGCTTCAGCCAGGTAATTTCTTCGATAGAAACCTGATCGGGGCGGCGACCCTGGGCGGCCAACACTTCCGCAGACCACAAAAAGGCTTCGTCCAGAACAAAATCAGGGATTTCTGGGGCAGTGTCGCCTGCTGTTTCAGCACTTGTCTCTGCTGACTCCGCTGCTGCCGCTGCCAGCGCTGCCTGAGCCTCCTGCTCGGCTTCGGCCTGAATCCGCTCTAGACGGGCCAAGCGTTCGGCCTCGGCCTGGGCCCAGAAAGACAGGGCAGGGGCTGGCGTTAGGGCAGGCGTAGGCTCGGCAGCAGGTTCGGCAGCAGGTTCGGCAGCGGCTTCAACAACAGACTCAGCAGCTTCAGCTACCGGGCTGGGTTCGGTCGGGTCTGAGGGCTCGGATTCAGCTATTTCGATTGGGGTAGCAGCCGGTGCAGCCGAGCTGGGCGCAGTGGGTTCAACTGGTTCAGGGGCTGGAGCTTCAGGTGCAGCGCTCTCCTCAGGTGCAACAACGGGGGTAAGGGCCGAGTCTGTTGAGGCATCGGGTTCTGGGGCGGCTTCCTCGGTCGCTGCTTCTGGTTCAGTGGGGTCAGCCTGCTGTTTGCGAATGTTAGCGTAGGCGGCCTTGGCCCAGGTCAAATAGTCCTGGTTGACGGCAGGAGTTTCTGGGGGAGCTTCTGGAGCAGCTTCTGGGGGAGCTTCTGCTTGGTCTGGTCTGGTCTGGGCCGGTTCTGCGGTTGGGGCTTCCGCCTCTTTGGCCTCAGGGGCTGGCTTGTCGTTGAATCGACGGTTGAACCAATTAAAAGAACCCATACTGCTACCCAACCAAAACGCTACGCTGTTTTAACTCTAGAGAAAAACCGCACCTTTAGCTCAACCGTTAGCTCAGCCGTCCTGGCCAGAAGAAGCCGCTTCTGGAGGTTGACTCGCCGTTGATTTGCCCAACTGCTCGCTGACTCGTCGCAGCACGCCGTTCAAAAACCGGAAGCCCTCTTCGCCGCTGTAGCGTTTGGCCAGTTCGACCGCTTCGTTAATCGCAACCTGTTCGGGTGTACCCAGCAGCCACATCTCGGTGACGGCCAGCCGCAAAATATCCTGATCGATTCGGGCCAGTCGGTGCATCTGCCAATCCACCATGGACTGGTTCAGCAGCTGGTCGATCTCGTCGCGGTGGGCCTGGGTCTGGGTCAAAAGCTCCATCACGTAGGCCCGCACTTCTTTCTGGTTGGCGAGCTGAATAAATTCCGGCAGCTCCAGGGCTGCTCCCACCCGGTTAATCGCAGTCTGGGTCAGTTCAATCGCCTCGCTCACCATGCTTCTGGCGCTGTTGATGCTGCCAGCCCGAGTTTCGCTGTTCAACAGGCGATCGCTGCTGCGGCTCAGCTCGGCAGAGGCGGTTTCGAGCATATCCTGAACTTCAGTGGTCAGGGTGCGGACGGCGGCCAGAATTACGTCCTGGAGCTGCTGGGCCTGGATTTTTTCTGGCTTGGTCGGCAGCTGACCGATGCTGAGGAGCGCGAGTTCACGAGCAATGCGACGGGCTTGCATGGGGTTCGATTGACCAGGTTCTGGGTGGCTGTGGGCATGGGCTATTGTAACAAGCTTTGTTGGTCGCTGCCCGACCCGCCTCTGCTCGACCCGCTCGTTGCTTCGGGGTTAGCTCTGGGAAACGTCATCCGCCCCAGCCGATAGACGCCTGCCCGAGCCAGCAATTCGTAGTCGGAGGCCAAAATTCCCGCCTCGCGCAGCTTGTTGGGGCGGCCTACCAGCAGCAGCGATCGCACCCGCGACCGGGGCCGCGACAGTCGCCGAGCAAATTTGTCCAGCTGTTCAGCCGCATCGCCCGGAGCAGGCACAAAGGTAATGGAACGCTGGGTGTAGAACACCAGACTGGGCTTGCGGCCCACCATCAGCACTGGCTCATCGGGCTGCTGCTGCTGGACAATTTCAGCCGCAATTTGGCGCAGGGGCAGCTGGCGCTGGGCATCGACAATTTCAGCCGCAGGCAGCAGGGTAATCAGCACGAAAGCCACCCAGCCTAAAAGCTGCACTGTCCAGATCCACTGGCTTTGGCGACGTAACAGCAGCCCCAGCTCAACCAGGGCGATGGTCAACCAGATGGCGCTGCCCCAGAGAACAATCCCCGACTGCTGCACCCGTTCTGCCAGCTCCGGCATTTCGGGCTCGTTGCCAATCCAGCTAGGGCTGAGAAACACTGCTATTGCCAGGAGCAGAGCCAGCCCGATATTGGCCAGATGGGTGAACCAGACGGCCCGATTGACGGGCTGGATGGCGGTCAAAGGCACGGGTTTATCGAGCTGGTCGCTCCAGAACAGCGCCACCAAAATCGCGGCAGCGGGCAGCAGCGGCAGGGTATAGCTGGGCAGCTTGGTGGCGGCAATCGTGAAGAAGCCCAGGATCACCCCAAACCAGGCCAGGGCAAACAGACTGAGGTGGGCAGCACGGGGCTGTTGACGCCAGCGCTGAATTTGCCAGAAGCGCAGGCGGGCGATGGCGATGGGCAGATAGACAGACCAGGGCAGAAATCCAAGCGGCACCACCACGAGGTAGAACCAGATCGGAGCCCAGTGGCTATTGACCACGCGGGTGAACCGTTCGACGTTGTGATAGCCAAAAAACGATTCGATGTAGGCTTCGCCGTTGGCCCAAATTACCAGCACATACCAGGGCAGGGTAATGGCGAAAAACACCAGGGCAGCCCGTCCCAGCCGCAGTTCTGTTAGCCCATCCCGTAGATTGCCGGTATAGAGCAGGAAGGCGGCAATGATGCCAATTGGCAGCACCACACCCACCGGCCCTTTAGCCAGCACGGCTAGGGCTAGAAAAATCACAGAGGCCAAATACCAGCGATCGGCCTGAACGCGACGCGAGTTGGGCTGTTTCGATTGAGGTTGATCCAGATGTTCCGGCTGAGGCTGTTCCGGCTGGTCTACAGCCTGATTTGAACCAGACGGCTCTGATAGGGCATAGCCCCAGAAGTAGGCCAGCAGTCCGGCCCCCATACAGCCGCTTAGCAGCATGTCGGAAACACCAATTCGGCCCCAGGCCATGATTTGCAGGTTCAGCACGGTCAGAGCTGCCCCAATCCAGGCGGCCACCAGCGTTTTAGCCAGACTGCGCCGGTCGATTTGGGGATCGGCAAGCACCTTAGGGACGGGCTGAAAAAATCCGTGCTGGGCCGGACGAGAAAAGCCAAACCGGCGCAGCGTCAAAAATACAAAGATCGCCAGACCAGTAGCTGCCAGGGCCGAGGGCAACCGCACTGCCCATTCGTTAGGGCCAATGAATTGATAGCCGACTGCCATCAGCCAGTAGACCAGGGGCGGCTTGTCAAACCGAGTATTGCCGTTGAAGTAGGGCGTCACCCAGTCGCCGGTTTTCCACATCTGGCGGGCAGCCTCGGCAAACAGCGGTTCTGTTTCGTCCAGGAGTCCGGTGCTACCCAAATTCCACCACAGCGCTACGCCAGCGATCAAACCCAACCAGAGGGTTGAAAGCATCCAATGGCCTTGAGCAAGCTTGGGGCGCGACGGCTGAGGCTGAAGAGTTGGGCGATAGTTCATAACTGAGACAACTGGGACGCAGGAAAGGAGGATGGCTTCAGCCGAACGGGTCAGGCTGCAAGCGCCAGATCAACTGACAGACCTTACTTTACCTGGAAACCTGTCCTCTCCTAGTAGCTGTGAGCCCAATCTGGCGACTGTCCTACAATGCCAAGGGCAGTGGCTTGGCAGGCTGGGGACGCGGAAGGACTGTTTGAACCAGAGGGTGACTCTGATAGCACCTGTTTCAGCGGAGCGGCAGCAGCCATTCCTGCTGGTCACTGCTCCAGGTTGGCAGCTGGGTTTTGCCGACCACATAGGGCCCCCAATAGCGGCGGGAGCCATCTTGAGCAAACGCCACCAGCACATCGCCCTGGCGCAGGCGCAGATCGCCACCGGGCAGAGATAGGATCAATCCCTTAGCCTCGCCTTCTGCGGGAGCAAAGTCCCAATGCACCGGCTGGCCGAAGGTTGGGTCGGAGGCGGCTGAGGCGCTGGCCTGCTGGTAGAGCAGAGCCACCCGGATTGGATAGCGGGTTTGGTTGCTGACGCGCAGCCCGCCCTGGGGATTGGGGTTGAGATTAACAGTCGGGCTAGGAGCTGGCGCAGGGCTGGGGGGAGTGGCCTCTACGGGGGCAGGGGACGGCGTAGGAGTCGGGATCTCTGGAGGGGCCGGAGGCGGCAGGGGAACTGTTCCCGATCCGCTGTTGCCCCCACCGGGATTGCGCGCCACCTGAATTTCGACCCGCGAGAGCATCAGCGCCACTAAACTTAGCCCCAGAATGGCGATAATAGCCGGGTAAATTTTTAGCTTCAAATCGTCAGTCAAATCCCCTTTCTCACCCCACCCTAATCTCTTAAGTCTAGTTCTACTCTAGACAGTGTTTGCCAGGTTTGGGGTAGCATTCAGGATGAGCCTGCTGCCACGACTAGACTGGCCATTAGACTGGCTTTCAGACTAGCCATGAAACTCGCTTTCTGGCAGCTTCAGCCCTTCTCTCTCGCGCAGATTACAGCCATGCAGAATACGCGCCTCACGACGCTAATCAGCCGCTCCTCGGGGCAGGTGATTGGGTTTTTCCGCAACCCCTGGCGGCGGCTTTCGCTGCTGGTGATTGGGTTTCTGGGCGGCAACTTTTTAGCCACGCTTATCTCCACTATTGCCGGACAGAAAGCCGAACTGGATGTGGTCGCGGCCTTCTTGCTGGTTCTGATTGTTGAAGTAGCGAGCTGGCTAGTCTACCGCACCGACCGGCAGCTGGCGGCGTCGCAACAGCGCCTGCTCTTTCTGGAGCTGCTGAACGACACGAAGCTGGGGCTACTCTACGGCATGTTTGTCGAAGCGTTCAAACTGGGCAGCTAGGAGTCAGATTGGGCTCGCATTCATCTGGCAAAATTTACTATGCCATCCGATTCAATCCCGGCCTTTGATTCTCCATCACACAATCAGCCATCGACTGGCCCAGCTGACCAAGCCCTGGAGCAATGCCTGCGCGACCTCGTGACGGAACCTATGACCGAAACGGCAGTCTCCGACCAATCGCAGCGGGATAAATCACACCAATTTCTGGCGACCCAGCTGCTGAGCCAAACCTGGCAGGTGCAAGCCTTTGGCCTCACTCCAGATCGGGCGGCGGCGAGGGTAGAACAGCGGCTCCAACGCCTCAGAGCCCTGCATCCTATCCTGAGCCAGTTCTGTCAGACCCAGTTGGGCTGGTCCTCCTATTCGCTAGTCCACTGCTGGCAGCTCTGGCTGCCGCTGGCCGAACAGCTGCTGATCTGGCAGGATGACCTCCAGCGTCCGCTGATTCAGGGAATTTTGGGTGGGCAGGGCACGGGCAAAACCACCCTGACCCGGCTGTTGGCGACAATTCTCTCCCAGCTGGGGCGGTCGGTGGCCTACCTGTCGATCGACGATCTGTACAAAACCTACGCGGAGCGCCAGCAGCTCCAGCGGCTCGATCCCCGGTTTAGCTGGCGCGGCCCGCCCGGCACCCATGACGTCGAGCTGGGGCTAAACCTGCTGCAACAGCTGCGCCAAAGCCAGTTTCCCGTGGCCATCCCCCGATTTGATAAATCCCTGCACGGCGGGGCTGGCGACCGTACCCAGGCCGAACGGATTGAGCGGGCCGATATCCTGCTGTTTGAGGGCTGGTTCGTGGGGGTGCGCCCGATCGATCCAGCCCGGTTTGCCACGGCTCCCTCGCCCATCGTCACCGCCGCCGACCGGGAGTTTGCCCAGACGGTAAATCGTCAACTTCAGGCTTATCTGCCCCTCTGGGACTTGCTCGACCGCTGGCTGCTGCTCTATCCCACTAACTATCGCTTCAGTCAGCAGTGGCGCTGGCAGGCCGAACAGCAGATGCAGGCGGCGGGCCGAACCGGGATGTCGGCAGCGGCGGTTAACGAATTTGTCGAGTATTTCTGGCGAGCCCTGCACCCGGAGCTGTTTGTCAAACCTTTGCTTGGATCGGAGGCCGTCGATCTGGTTGTAGAGTTGGGGGAAAGCCACCAGATTGGGGCGATCTACTGCCCCAGGGCGGAGGCTAGCGCTGGCTCCAGAGCCAGGAGCAGCTGTTGAGGCGCTTGTCCTACGGCCTGGAGGTTAGCTAACCGTCCGGGTTCGGCCAGACCCACTGACTCTTCTGGGTCTACTTCTAGCTCCACTTCTGGGTCCAGCAGCTCAATACTGAGGTATTCGGCGGGCAAGTAGGGCAATCGCTCGGCCCATTCGATCGCCACTACGCCGGGCGGATACTCATTGCCGTCCCAATAGGTGTCTGGGGCCATCTCCTCTACCTCGGGCGGCTGGAGCCGATATAGGTCGAAGTGATAGAGCGGTAGTTCGGCTTCGGGATATTCACAAACCAGCGTAAAGGTAGGGCTGACAATATCGTCCAGAATACCTAGGCCCAGGCCCAACCCCTGGACAAACGTGGTTTTGCCGCTGCCCAAATTACCACTGAGCAGCAGGACAAAGCTGGCCGGTTCTGCCCGAGCATCGCAGGATATCTGGGCAAGTTGCACCAGAAACTGGCCTAAAACCTGACCCAGCTGCTGGGTTGCCTTCGCGTCTGCTAGGCGGATCTGTCGCTTGGCTTGGCTCCGCAGTTGGGGTTCATTGAGCTGGGTGCTGTCCTGCATAGCTGCTTGACGTTGCTGATTTCTGTAGCGAGATCAATAGCAAGTCTAATAAAAAAGCACCCATAGAGGTGCCTTTATAGCCATCTTTAGCCGAATAGAAGCACAGTAAGCGCTTCAACATCTCTATACAAAATCTATGCAAACCCAAACTACCAGGCCTGGCGACTGCTGTGGCCAAGTGGAGATGTGAGCTCAGTGCCGATGTGCCAATCGCGCTGGGCAAACTATCGACCTTGTGAGCAACTAGTTTGTGAGCAACTAGTTTGTGGGTGACTAGTTATCGTAGACCCGGCACTCATCTGCTTCGGGGTTAGCGTCGCAATATTGTTGGAAAGCGTTCTTGGGTGGCTCTTTCTCACGCTGATGAGACGCTTCTGCCTGTAGCTCTTCTACCACATCCCAGGCAGCGGCACACTCGGGGGACTCAGAACCATTGACGTCGCAGGCGGCGCGAGCTTCTTGGCGCTCTTTCTCGATCTGTTCTTGGATGTTGTTGCTCATGGATTGTATGTAAATTTGTAAATTGGTGGCACGACTCTAAATTAACCTAAATTGTCGGAAGCGCAAATCACCCAATTGGATACTCCACCTGGACTGCCTTTCGACTGCGGGCTCAACCGTAGCCTCAGATCAACGCTGCTAATCTAGTCTTATCTAAACCCGGATTCAACTGGCTCAAATCAAGCAGCTTTCTTAAGATCTGCCGCCAGATCTGTCGCCCTAAGGGGACGAATCGGAGCAGTGGAGCAGTAGATTTTTAGGGCGTAATTTTAGACCTTGCTCATCCTATCCCAATCTTCGGTAAAGACTTGTCAACAATGCTACTGAACCGCTAGTTCACTCGAAAGCCGCAGATTGTCTAGCCAGAGCCAGGTTAAGCAGCCATAAACCTTCATCAACAATTCGCCCAAGATGTAAATTTCAGGGCAGATAATGAAGCTTAGGCGGCAGCTTGTGCTGCTCCGGGGGCAGTTAGTAAGAGGGAATCTATGTCGGAACCAATTGCAGAATCAGCGCTAAATGCAGCTCTTAACTCCATGCAGTGGGTCAGCGCCCTTTCGACTCGCC
>JBJTUI010000765.1:0-3624 GCA_046080625.1 Elainella sp.
TAGAATCTGGTGGTAGGTAATCAGGGACTGCTGGGGCTGGCCCAGTTCGGTATAAACAGCAGCCAGGTTGTTGAGCGTCGTCGCTTCGCCCGCCAGGTTGCGGGTAGCCCGCTGAATCTTCAGCGCCTCCTGAAAACAGGATAGAGCCTGCTCCGGTTGATTCAAGGCGTGATGCACCAGGCCCAAACCGTTTAGCGTCACGGCCTCGCCCGAAAAATCGCCCAACAGCCGCCGCCTGGCCAACACCTGATGATGAATCAGCAGAGCCCGCTTCGGTTCATCCATCTGGGTATAGAGCAGGGCCAGCTGGTGCAGGGTGGAAACTTCACCCGCCAGATCCTGGGCGCGCTGGAACAGAATCAGGGCACGCTTCAACAGCCCCTTGGCGTAGAGCAACTGCCCCAGTTGGCTATAGGCTGAACCGAGGTTAGAGAGCGTCACCGCCGTGGTTTTAGTCTGACGGCTGATCTGGGCCGACTCCAGAGCCTGGTGCAGAAATTCCAGAGCCTGCTGAGGCTGATGGCAGCTCAAATAGGCTAGCCCCAGATCGTTGAGGGCAGCCCCCTCGCGAGTAGCGTTTTGCAGGGCGCGGGCCGAACGCAAATTGGCGCGGGCCAGCTCAAGAAACTGGCTGTGGTGGCCAGCCTGATAGAGCCGCATGGCGTCGGCTCGCTGCTGATCCCACTGGGAGAGCTGCTGGGGATAAAGCTGACTGGGATCGCTAAAACCTTGGGCGGGATTTAAAGACGACATGGCTGGCACTAAACTGAGGAGACTGATAAAGAAACGTTATTACCTAACGCAACAGCATACTGTGAAATCAGGGCACAAATTTGTGCCATCGCAACTTTTTTCCGTCTCTAGATACAGGACAGGTCTGAAGTAGTCTGCTAGCCAGGGCTTCTGAGTTTCTGCCGCCCAATCTGAATCAGCATCCAGGTCAGCATTTAGGACAGCTTTTAAATCAGCGCAGTCTAACATTCTGTCAAGCTGCGCTCCACTGGCTGGGAGAACACAGGAGAATAGAGAAAAGCGCCCAAGTTAAGGAATGCCCCCAAGAACGCTCCTGGAGAACTTCGTCATGACAACTTGTCAACAGCTCCTGCAAACCCATCCCCTGGAGTGGCGAGCTGCTACCGTCCATCCGTTTTTACAGCAGTGCCGCAGCGGCGAAATCCAGCCCCAGCAGTTCAATACCTGGCTGGTGCAAGACTACCTGTTTGTCGTGGAGTTTACCCGCATGGCGGCCCGGATGCTAGCTACCGCGCCCGTGCAGGATTTTGACGTACTGCTGTCGGGGTTGGCCGCCCTCAAGGCCGAGCTGCTCTGGTTCCGCGATAAGGCTGACGAACGCCAGCTGAACCTTGATGCTGCCAAACAGCCCACCTGCACCGAATACTGTGGCTACATGGCCAGTCTAGCCCTTACCCCCTATGCCGTTCAGGCCACGGCCTTCTGGGCAATTGAGCTGGCCTACAACCAGGGCTGGCGGCAGCCTGGTGCAATGGTGCCGCCCTACGACGAGTTTGCTAACCGGTGGGGCAACCCAGAGTTTACAGACTACGTTAAATTGTTAGAGCAGCAGGCCGACAGCGCCCTAGAGTCAGCCTCCGGTGCAGTGCAGCAGCAGGCCACTGAGGCCTTCAGGCGAATTGCCCACCTCGAAAAAGACTTCTGGCAGATGGCCTACAGCGCTGCGGCAGTCGGGCGGCCCGAGCGCCTCGCCTGATCTCCAGAGGGTACCGCCTCTGCCCTGCTGATTTACCTGCCTGATTAGCCCCAAAAAGCTTTAGCTCCGCCCTTAGATGACGCCATGCCAAGCGATTTCAGTTCTTCAGGTCTGATCAGCCAGACGTTCTCTGTGTCAGAACTCAGCCAGAAGGTGCTGGAGATGGCCGCGACGGGCGTCTACCGCGAGTCGGTATTTGAGGCGCTCAAACCGCTGGCCACCAAGCGCCAAATCCGGGAAGCCATTACCCACGCCAAACGGTTTGGGCTGCATTCCGTCCCCAGCCTGCGCGATCCCGAGCTGGGCACCTACTACCAGCTCGACCTAGTGAAATACCAGACCCTGGGCCATGCGCTGCATAGCCACACGGGCCAGGATGCCGACCTGATCCAGAAACTAACTCGCCTCAGCCAAACCCTGCGCCAAATCGTGCTGTTGACCCAACTCAGCGCTCTGCTGCTGCTGGGCATGGGCAGCCTCTGCTGGGTGGCAGGCTGGTATGGGGCCAGTCTGAGCTGGGCTGGGGCGGCTACGGGTGCGACCCTCCTCTGGCTGATGCAGCGCTACTGGATGCAGTCTGTGACCAAGTAAGCAGCTGCCGTGGCCTTTGGTCTAGCTGAGACTCTGGCTCTAGTCATCCGGTCAGCTCTGCCCAAACAGGCGGTTCCGCAGGTAGTAAAACGGGCTCAGCACCGTACCCAGCAAAAAGGCCGTCTTGCAGGACTGCTGTAGCTGAAAGCCCTGTGATCCTTGATGGAGCAAGCTGTTGATCAGGTGCAAAATCAGACGCCTGAGGCTGCCCAGGAAGCTTTTAGCCAGAAACAGCGGCTTCTGCCACAGGGGAATGATGATCATCCGAATTTCGCAGGTGCAGAGGCCATAGAGCCAGGCTAGCTGGGTGAGGTAGACCCGCTCGACCCGTTGGGCCGGAATATAGTGGTCGAGCTGGAGGGTGGGCGTATGCCAGATTTCCCAGCCTTGGCGGTAGAGGCGCAGCGAGATCTCGTAGTCATTGCCGCCTCGACTCACGCGGGTCAGCTGCTCTGGGATGCTGTTTTGCCAGGCCGCTCGCCGTACCACTAGCCCCGCACCCGCTGGCAGCCGCAGCTTTTCCGGCTCGTAACGCCTGGGCCGGTCAGCATAGTTACCAATGGCCAGCAGCCGCGCCATGTCGGCCAGATCCTCCGCAGGCGGCACCTCAAACGCAGCCCGCACTTCTCCGCCAAACGCTCCTGCCTGGGGATAGGTCTGCCCAAAGGCACAGGCAGCAGCCACCCAGTTGGGCGCGGCAAAGTTATCGTCGTCTAGGAAGCCGATTAGCTCACCTTCGGCTTCAGTGACGGCCCGCTGACGGGCGTAGGAAATGCCTTGGCGCAGTTCCCGAAAATACTTGAGCGGCACGTCGGGTAGCCAGCTGGCCTGGAAGCCCTCGACGATTTGGGGCGTCTGATCGGTGCTGTTGTTATCGATCACCAGCACTTCCCACTGCACGGTGGTCGTGAAGGTCTGGTCCCGCAGCCGTTCCAGCACTTGGGGCAGCGTTTTAGCGCCGTTATAGACCGGAATAGCTACTGTGAAATCTTTCATAAGCTCAGATTTTGGACCAGACTCAAAGCCACATTCCGACCCAAACTCCGGCCCAAACTCTGGCCCAAACTCCAGCCCAGATAGAACGGGCTGAGCCAGCTCCAAAGCAAAAGCTGTAGCTCGGCGGCGGCGACAACATCGGTCGTGAGTAGGGTGCGGTGGGTAAACCAATGGCGCAGCAGCTTGACCAGATCGCTGAGACTGTAGGCGAGCAGCAGCAGGGGCTGTTGCCAGGCTGGTACTGCCGTCAGGCGTGTAATGACTCGGCTGAGGCCGATGCTGCGAAACAGGGGCAGCAGGTAGGCGCG
>JBJTUI010000766.1:0-6402 GCA_046080625.1 Elainella sp.
TGGTCGGCAGCTTCATCGTAGGGGCAGTGGCCTGCCCGCGCAATTTCCACCAGCTTGAGCCGATCGCTGCCCGCTGCCAACTGCCGCCCCCAAGCAATCGGGATCACCTGATCCTGCTGGCCCCAGAGCAGCAAAATTGGAACCCTGACAGCCTCTAGCAGCTCCTGGGTTTCCTGACTGAAATCGGTTTGGGTTCTGGCCTGGGCCAAGCGGCAAAAGGCACGAGCAGCACCCTGATCATAACCAGGGGTGATAAAACCCTCGACCAGCGCTTCCGTGACACGCTCTGGGTTGACATAGACCTTGCGCAGCACCGAGCGAATCACCGTCGGGCGACAGATCAGCTGAAACAGAGGCCGGACGAACAGGGGCGTAGTAAACAGCCCTTCAATGGAGGCCACCATGGGCTGGAGCCAGCCAGGCAGAATCTCCTGTCGCGCTGCTGGCAGGGTAATCAGCACCAGCTTTTCCACCATTTCGGGATGGGTCGCAGCAGCAGTCAGGGCCACCAGGGCTCCAAGAGAATGGCCCACCAGGGTAATGGGTTGGCGAATAAAGGTACGCCAGAATTCGTAGACCTGCTCGACCCAAAGGCTAACCTTGTAGGTGGTTGAGGCTTTCTCCGAGAGGCCAAAGCCAACCAGATCGAGGGCATAGACGGGCTGGGCCTGGCTGAGTGGCAAAATGTTTTCGTGCCACTGGGTCAGGGCAGAGCCGAACCCATGCAGCAGCAGCAGGGGCATCTGGGCCGAGTCTGGGGTCTGGGCCGGTTGGGCTACACTGTAGCGAATCTTCCAGCCGCGCCAGATCCAGTCGCGCTGGCGGCCCAGGCGCAAGGGGGGGGTAGGTTCAAACAGGGTCGAGGAGGTGAGAGAACGGTTCACGGCAGCAGGCTGAATCAACGCAAAACTTTGCTTCCATTTTAGGGGTTCTGCTGTTTAGCTGCTCTGCTAGAAGTTTAGCTGTGCCAGGAGTTCTGTCGAGGTGGCCTTTTCCTGAAGCCATTTCTTCTCCAGACCCCAGGCACTCTCCAGAAACACTCTCAACCCTTCGGGCTGGGCTGGGCATACTATAGATCGGGCCTACTCCCGACGGCGGAGCGGGACAGGCTGTTTGTCTAAGCCTGTTGCTGGTCAATCTCGGCTGGGGTTCAGGCCCACCGGGTTTAAATGGCCTGCCGAATTAAGATTTGGATAGGTCCTTAGGATGCATTTACTTGGGAATCTGCCATGAGCCTCTGCATTAACCCCGGCTGTGCCCAGCCCGATCACGCTGCCAATGACGGCAGCCAAACCTGTCAGAGCTGTGGGTCATCGCTGCTGCTGCTGGGGCGCTATCGCGTGATGCGGCTCTTGAGCAACAAAAGCGGGTTTGGCCGAGTCTATGAGGCCTTTGACCGCAGCACACCCAAAATTTTGAAGGTGCTGAAGGAAGCCTACAGCCAACACACCAAGGCGGTAGAGCTGTTTCGCCAGGAAGCAGCAGTGTTGGGCCAATTGCCCCATCCTGGCATTCCGGCCATTGAGCCCCAGAGCTACTTCGAGTTTCAAACCCAGACGGGCGAGCGGCTGCACTGCATCATCATGGAGAAGATCGACGGCCCCAACCTGAAGGAGTGGATGCAGCAGCAGGGATATCACCCGATTAGCCAGGGGCAGGCGCTCAACTGGCTGCGTCAGCTGACGGAAATTTTGCAGCTAGTGCATGGCAAGCAGTATTTCCACCGCGATATCAAGCCAGAAAACGTGATGCTGCGGTCCAATGGCCAGCTGGTGCTGGTCGATTTTGGGGCTGCCCGCGAAATGACCTATTCCTACCTGGCCCAGGTGGGCAACACGGAAGGGACGCGCATCAGTTCAGCAGGCTACACGCCTCCCGAACAGGAGCGGGGCCGTGCCGTGCCCCAATCCGATTTTTATGCCCTCGGCTACACGCTGGTCTACCTGCTGACCGGCAGAGCCCCAACGGATGGAGCCCTCTACAACTCGCTGGAAAATCAATCGCACTGGCGACAGTTCGCCCCCCAGGTTTCGAGCGGGCTGGCCAACCTAATCGACAGTTTGATTGCCCCCAAGGCCAGCGATCGGCCCCAGAACACCAGGGCCATCCTCCAGCAGCTCGACCAGTTAGAACAGATCGGCAAGGCCCAGGCCGGCGGGCTGATCGAAACTATTGCCCCCCGGTTTGGGCAGGCCGCAACGACCTGGGCAAAATCACCTGGGGCCACGACTCACGGCCCGGCTGCAGCCAAACCACTCGCCAAACTCCTCCAGCCCTGGGTCTGGGGAGGGGCAATCGGGCTGCTGGTGCTCAGTAGCTATGCTGTCTGGCAGTTCCAGCCGGGGCGGTGGCAGCGTGAGCCTGCGGTGGTGCTGCGCAGTCTGCCCAGCCAGCCCCCAAATCAGGGCCATGTTGAAACCGTCAGCAGTCTGGCCTTCACGCCCGATGGTCAGCGGTTGATTAGCGGAGTCCAGTCTGGTCAAATCACCGTCTGGAGCATCGATACGGAACAGCCGCTGCTGTCGTTAACCGGCCACCAGAGCGCGGTCAGAAGCCTGGCCGTGAAGTCGGACAGCTCGATTCTGGTCAGCGCCAGTGACGACCAGACCGTCAAAATCTGGAATCTGGGCATCGGGCAGGAGTTGCGCACCCTCAGGGGCCACACTAGCTACATCAACGAAGTCGTGATCAGCCCGGACGGTCAGCTGATCGCCAGCGCCAGTGCCGACCAGACGATTAAGATTTGGGATCTGGCAGATGGGCAGGAATTGCGCAGCCTCAAGGGCCATCTCAGTTATGTCAATGCGGTGGCGTTTAGCCCGGATGGCCGGTGGTTAGCCAGCGCCAGCGCCGACCAAACCGTAAAACTCTGGGAGGTGGCAACGGGAACCCTGTTGCGCACGTTTACGGGCCACGGCAGCTATGTCAACGCGGTGGCGTTTAGCCCGGATGGCAGCCAGATCGTCAGCGCCAGCGCCGATCGCACGATTCGAGTCTGGCAGGTTAGCACCGGAGAAACTGTCCGGATTCTGACTGGCCACAGCAGCTTTGTGGAAGCCCTGGCGATTAGCCCCGACGGAACGCGATTGATCAGCGGCAGTGCCGATCGCTCCCTGAAGATTTGGAATTTGGTCAACGGGCAACTGCTGCACAACCTGACAGGACTCAACGCCCATATTCGCCATCTAGTACCCAGCCCCGATTGGGACTCGGCTGCGGTTGCGGTAGACGAGTCGATTCAGCTGGTGCGCCTGCCTGAGTAGGCTGATTTGGGGTGCGCCAGCCTGAGATGAGCCCGCCTGAAGCTAATCACCCTGAAACCAACCAGCTTGAAGTTAACAGCTGAGCGATTTGGGGTACCTTGATGCGATGGGGCTGCCATAGTATGAGATGACTTGATACCAGCCCAAATCGAAGGAGCAACGCATGATAGAAGCTGACAGCGGGCAGCTCAAGTTGATGGTTGTGGATGATGAAGCAGATAACCTCGACTTGCTGTACCGCACGTTTCGCCGCGATTTTCAGGTATTCAAGGCCGAAAGCGGCTTTCAGGCTCTGAAAATCCTGGAGCAAGAGGGCGAAATGGCGGTGATCATTTCGGATCAGCGCATGCCCCGCATGAACGGAACGGAATTTCTCAGCCGCACGGTGGAGCGCTTCCCCGACACGATCCGGATTCTGCTAACTGGCTACACAGATGTTGAGGATCTGGTTGGGGCGATCAACACCGGCAAGGTATTCAAGTACATCACCAAACCCTGGAATCCAAGAGACCTGAAGACAGTTGTGATGCAGGCAGCAGACACCTATGGCGTGGTCAAACAGCGCACCAACGAACTGCACCGAGCCCTGCGGCGTGAGTCAATTTTCAATGCGGTGACGACTGCGATTCGGGGCTCTCTAGACTACCGCAGCATTCTCCAGGCCGTGGTCTGCACGATTGGCAAAACCTTTGGGGCAGATTGGGGCTGGTTGCGCTCAGTGGAAGCCGCTGACTCCGCTTCTAGTCCCAAAGTTGGTCAGGTCGGCCCGATTTGTCTAGCTGTCGAAACCTTTTGCTATCGCGCCCAACCCGAGGCAGCCGAGGCGGAATCTGGGCAGCCCGACTCTGGCAGCCCGCTACAGTCTGAGGCCGAACCAGACCCAGACCTGCTGGCGGCAGCCCTACAGACCGGCTGTACCCAGATCAGTCCTGCCACCGAGCAGACGCCGCGATTCCAGCTGCTGGTGCCCCTGATCTATCAGCAGGAGCTGCTGGCGGTTTTGCTGCTTCAGAAACAGGGGCTGGCAGTGGCTTGGCCCGAGGAAGAGGTTGGCTTGATCGAAGGAGTAGCAGAACAGGCAGCTCTGGCGATTTCCCAGGCTCGCCTCTACCAGCGCATTCAGCAGCAAACCGAGCAGATGCAGGGCGAGCTGGATGTGGCCCGCCAGATTCAAACTTACCTGCTGCGCCAAACCCTGCCCAGGCTGGATAGCGTCAAAATTCAGGCCCACTGCTTTCCGGCCCGCCAGGTCGGCGGTGACTTCTTCGAGATCTACCAGCACCCCCAGGGTGATATCTGGCTGGCAGTTGGCGATGTTTCGGGTAAGGGGGTTCCAGCAGCCCTATTTATGGCAAGTGCCCTGTCGCTGCTGCGACGCGAACTGGCCCAGGAGACGTCACCGGAGCCCGATCTGGTGATGCGCAACCTAAACCACAGCCTGTTCGAAAACCTGGTGGATAGCAACTGCTTCATTACGCTGGCTCTGGTTCGCTATAACCCGGCCTCAGGCGGTCTCTGCTACGCCAACGCTGGCCATATCTATCCGATGGTCTGGTCCCCGCCTGCATCCTCTCCTGAGGCTCCACCCACCTACCTGAAAGACCGGGGCGTACCGCTGGGCATTCTACCGATCTGGAGGGCCAGCGCCGGGCATCTGGTCCTGCGCTCCGGCGATGCGCTGCTGCTTACTAGCGATGGCATCACGGAGGCCACGCTGCTAGAGCCGACAGCAGAGCGAACCATGCTGCACCAGGCAGGTCTGTGGCAGCTCATTACCCAGCAGCCTCAACCGCTGAACTTGAAGGAGTTGATTGTCCAGATTCAAACTCAAACTCAGCTTCAAGAAGACGATCAAACCATTCTCTCACTGGAGGTTCTGTAAGCTGATGCGTACTGAGCTACATGTCCCAAGCGATCTACAGTTTTTAACCATCGTCGAATCCTGGCTACTCGGCTCCCTAGAATTGGTGCTTGCCGAACAGATTGACTGGCCGCGTCAGGCGAACCGCCTCCGACTAGTGTTGGTCGAAGCTTACTCCAATGTGGTGCGTCATGCCCACCGCGACCAGCCCGATCTGCCGATCCTGATTCGGCTGGAGCTGAAGGATCGCGATCTGCATCTGGAAATCTGGGATCACGGCGATGGGTTCGATCTGAACCACTACATGCCACCCGCCCCAGACGCCCAGCAGGAAGGGGGCTACGGCTGGCTGATCCTACACCGGCTGATGGACAAGGTGGAATATCACCTCCAGATCAACGGCAAGAACTGCCTGCGCATGGAGACGACGCTGGCCAAATCAGAAGAAGCCTAGAGACTGCTGGATGGGTGAAGCTGAGGACTGTTCCCGAAATGATGCGTTCGGCAGTTCAAATCGCAGCTAGGGCAGTGACGACAAGCGCTCCAGGTTGATCAACTCCCGCGATTCTTGCTTCACGGAACCCGACATCGCCGCCTGCTGAAGGCTCATGAAGGCGGTAATCTCTTCCGGATCGTTTTTAGCCCGAAGCAGCAAGCGCAGCTGTTCTTCCGCTGCCACCGTCAAATAGCCAGCTTCAAGCGCCTGATGCACAAGCTCACGGATGCGTCCCATTGCCTCTTCCTCACAAGTTAAACCCGCTGTTTACAACAGACCCCTGCCCCCATCGATGGACATCCGTTCAGTCGCTCCCCTCCATCGCATTGGCCCTATCAAGCACAGGCAGAGGAAGTAGGAAGCTTGCCGATGTGGAGCCTTCGCATAGCAGGGCTTGCCCTCCACACAGGGCGATTGGTTGGCTGCTCTCGTTGATTGATTCGTAGCTCGGAGAGCGCTGATGGCCAGGCCGGATCAACCTTTTGGCCTAAAGCTTGCAGAATTGCCGCCAAATCGTTTAACAGAATTCAACAGGGATAAACGAACCGTCGAGTACATCTCACTTTTGCAATGAGTATAAGTGCTTAGGTTTGATTTACTGAACTAGCGCTAGAGTTTGAACAATGCCCCTCTGCCCCAGGAGCTATCCATTACACACAAGTACGTAGAAGTGTTACAGGGAGTAGATTTGCGGCATCAAGTGTGAGAGGTTTAGTTGAAGTTGTTGATCTGCGTGGATAGTGAGCATGATGCGAAATTGGGCAAGCTAAGAAATTAAAAGT